>DOMU01000170.1:0-4957 GCA_003509305.1 Desulfobulbaceae bacterium
GATGCCCACCGCATCAAAAATCGCTTTGGCCAGTTCGGTGTCGCCAGTCCGCGCTCCGGAGCCGGCGGCAATGGCGGTGGCGCTGGCACCGGCCAGGGCGCAGATATTTGGCATGACGCGGATCAACCGAGGAGTTGTATCGCCGAGGTTGAGGCCACCAGCTATAGCCGCCAGTGGCACACCGGCGGCTATCGAGATGATGAGTTTTGTCGCATCGACCGCCGAAGCGCTTTGCCGCAGCACCTGCGGCAGTACCTGTGGTTTGACGGCATAGATGACAATTTCCGATTGACGGATCACTGAAAGATTGTCGTCGGTGGTGACAACGCCGAAACTCTCTTCGAGATTACGCCGCGCCTCCCGGCGTGGCTCCGAGCAGATAATATTTTGCGCCGGGGCGGTTTTCGATTGCACCAGACCGCCGATTAAGGCCACGGCCATGTTGCCACCGCCGATAAAGCCGATTTTTTTTACCGCAAGCATAATTACTCCTGTAATGTGTTGTTTACGAGCGGCGGTCCGGCAAAACGTCGGGGAATTTTTCTCCGCCGCCACCGGCGCCGCCTGCCTGGCAAAACCGCTCTTCACAGGGTTCGATGTGGATGGTGACATCGGCGTCGCCGAGTTCCTGTTGAATCGCCCGCTCGATGCGGTCGGTGATGCGATGAGCCGTGGCCACGCTCAGGTTGGCGCAGACGTTCAGGTGAAAATCTATCATCTTATGGCTGCCGATGGCCCGCGTCCGCAGGCTGTGAATTTTGAAAAACTCCGGCTCGCCGAGACGGGCCGCCTCCTCGATGCGGACGAGGACATCTTCTGGCAATTGCGCATCGAGGGCGTCGCGCAGCGCCTGACGAATCAGCATAATCGCCTCCCGGAAAATATAGAGCGCGACCAGCGCCGATAAGATGGCGTCGAGTTTCGGCAACTGGAAAAACCACATGGCGGCGAGGCCGGCCAAAAGCGCCAGGTTGGTGAAGACATCCATGCGGAAATGCAGGGCATCGGCCTGCAAAACCGTTGAATCTGTTTCTTTGCCAACCCGCTTCAGATAAGCGCTGATCAGCCAGGAAACCGGCACACTCAAGGCCAGAACGACTATGCTTTCGGTGAGGTGCGATGGCATGGCCCGGGCGAAAAGCCGGTGCATGGATTCGATGAATATCCACACGCCAGAGCCGCCGATAACGAGTGACTGGATCAGCGTGGCCATGGTCTCAAATTTGCCGTGGCCATAGGCGTGACTGGCGTCGGCGGGCTGGGTGCCCTTGCGGAGGGCCAGGAAGTTCAAGCCCGACATGAGGATGTCGAGCATCGAGTCGATGGCCGAGGCCAAAACCGCGAGCGACCCGCTGGCGACAGCCACCACGAATTTGATCGCCGCCAGCGTTACGGCGGTCATCATCGACAGGATGGCGGCGCGGATTTTTCGGCGGTTGGTATTCATTTGCTGGCGTGTGGACAAAAGCCCGGTTTTGGCCCAATGCGCGGATGGTTGCGGCAAACCGGAGGGCGTTTGTCGTAGATGGCGCAGCGGCGGTTTTCTTCGCCGAGGAAGCGGCAATCGCCGTTCGCCCGCCGTGCCAACGTGAATTTACCGGATTTTTCGTGAAAATGGTCGATAATGCCTTGTTTTTTCAGTCTCTTGGCCAGCGCCCGCGCCGGTTCCTGACGGTCGAAATCGCTGAGAAGCTCCATGGCTATTAAATCGGCGACCGTTACTTCGGCGGGTAAGCGGCAACACAGCCCCTGACAATCGCGGCACATCCGCCGGTGAAAAAGGCTCCAGGTACTGATATCGTCGAGGTTGGGCGCGACCATGGCGGATAGAGTCTAATGAATTTGATGTATTTTTCCGAATCACCCGGATACTATAGCGGCTCCTCGTCATCCGCTATGACTTTTTTGCCGCATGACCGATTTCAGACCCCGGAGGGAAAATGATCAATAAAGCGATTCTTATCGGCAACTTGGGCTCCGACCCGGAAATCCGCTATACCCAGAGCGGCACCGCTGTCGCCTCCTTCAACATCGCCACCACCGAGCGCTGGAAAGGCCAGGACGGCCAGATGCAGGAGCAGACCGAGTGGCACCGCATCGTCGCCTGGGCCAAACTGGCGGAAATCTGCGGTGAATACCTGCATAAAGGATCGAGGGTATATATCGAGGGCAAGATACAAACCCGGAAATGGCAGGACAAAGATGGTGTCGACCGCTACACCACGGAAATCGTCGCCCGCGAAATGAAGATGCTGACCCCGAAAGGTGAAGGCGGGCGGCAAGGCGGCGGCACATATCAGGAACCGCCCTTCCCCGATGAACCAGCCGGCGGTTATGGGCCTGGCACCGGCGAAGTGCCGTTCTGACAATTTCCTCTGGCGGTTTTGCCGCCACCTCCCTCACTCCCCCATCGGCTTCGCCGATTCCCCTCACTGATGAGGATGGCCAATGGCCAGGGGGAGCGTTTTTTACTCTGGCCGCTATTCTTGACGATTTCCCCGTTGATTCCTATTGTCTGGAGCGAAAATTGACAGGGTCTCATAGCAAGGGACAAGGGAGAGAGCATGGAATACTATGAAGTACTGGGCGTGGCTAAGACCGCCAGCCCGGAAGAGATAAAAAAAGCCTATCGTAAATTGGCGCTGAAATACCATCCCGACAAGAACCCAGGCAACAAAAAGGCCGAGGAAAAATTCAAGGAAATCAGCGAAGCCTACGCCGTCCTGTCGGACGCGGAAAAACGCAAGCAGTACGATACCTTCGGTTCCGCCGATTTCCGCCAGCGCTATTCTCAGGAAGATATTTTCCGTAATTTCGATCTCGGCGACATCCTGCGTCAGTTCGGTTTCGGCGGCACCGGAGGAGGCGGTACGCGCTTTCGCGGCAATATGAGCGGCATGGATGGCGGCCAGTTTTCCTTTTTTCAGAACGCCGGCGGTCGGCCCGGCGCTGGCCACGGCGGCGATCATAGCGGTTTTGAAAGGGGTGAAGACCTCAATTCGCAGATCACTGTCAACCTCGAAGATGTGCTGCATGGGGCCGAGCGTAATATTTCACTCAGGCGTGGTTCCCAGACTCAGAACGTCAGCGTCAAAATCCCGAAAGGAATTGAGGCGGGGAAAAAACTGCGCCTGCGTGAGCAGGGTAACCCTTCAGTCTACGGCGGCCCGGCTGGTGACCTGTATCTGAAAGTGGAAATCGCCCCACATCCGGTCTTCAAGCGCGAGGGCGATGACCTGGTCGTCAACAAAAGTATCAGCTTCAGCGACGCCTGCCTTGGCTGTTCGGTCGAGGTGGAATCACTCGATAAGAAAAAATTCAAGATCAAGGTGCCGCCAGGTTCTGGCAACGACACGCGGCTGCGGGTCAAGGGTTTTGGTATGCCAGCCGGGCCAATTGGTGAGCGTGGCAATCTCTACGTGCAAATCGCCGTGACCGTGCCGAAGACGCTTTCATCGGCGCAGCATGAACTGGTGGAAAAATTGCGGGAAAACGGCCTGTAATTTCATTTTTCATTTCAGGATGCACTACATCCTTCCTGTGGCTTTTTGTGACTCCCCCTCTCAGAGGAGGACTGGTTGAATGCCGCCGCCGGGAGTCATGAGGAAAAGTCAAAATAGACATGGAATAAGCGGGCGAGTCTCACCATTCCACACATTCTGTCCCAACAAAAAAACCTGTCTCCTCGTTAGCGGAGAGACAGGTTTTTTCACAACATCATCACGTTTTTTCAGCTCGTGCTGTGGCCCGTGAAATCCTGTACGGGCCGCACGCCGATTTCCCGCTGGCGCAGCTCGCGCACGGCCTTGGTGACAGCGGCGGCTCCCGTGACCNNCGTGGTGGTATAGGGAAGGTGCATTTCCAGAGCGGCGCGGCGGATGGTGTAGGAATCGTCGGTGGTGCGTTTGCCAAGCGAGGTGTTAATCAGCCAGGTCACCTCATGGTTGAGAATGCGGTCGTGGATATGCGGTCGGCCTTCCGAAATTTTATTCACCTGTTCGCAAGCAACGCCATATTCCTTCAACCAGGCGGCGGTGCCTTTGGTGGCGATGATTTTATAGCCCATCTCGGCCAGATCTTTCGCCACCGGTGCGATATTTTTCTTGTCGGCATCACGGACGCTGATGAACACCGTGCCGGCAAGCGGCAGTGTTACGCCGGCGGCCAGTTGCGCCTTGGCAATGGCCAGCCCCAGGTTGGCATCNNCTCGCCCGTCGATTTCATCTCCGGGCCGAGCAGCGTATCGACCTTTGGGAAACGGTCGAAGGGGAAGACCGCCTCCTTCACCGCCCAGTGTGTAATTTGGGTCTCGGTCATGATGCCCAGTTCGTCCAACGTCATGCCAAGCATCACCTTGGTGGCGAGCTTCGCAAGAGGCACACCCGTCGCCTTACTGACAAAGGGGACGGTACGCGACGCCCGTGGGTTGACTTCGAGCACATAGAGCGTCTGATCTTTCACCGCGAACTGCACGTTCATCAGGCCGACAACGCCCAACTCTTTCGCCATCGCCTTGGTGGCCTGGCTGATTTGATCGCGCATAGACGGCGTCAGGCTGTGCGGCGGTAATACGCAGCAGGAATCGCCGGAGTGAATGCCGGCCTCCTCGATATGCTCCATGATGCCGCCGATGATGGTGCGTTTACCGTCGCAAAGGGCATCGACATCGACCTCAATGGCATCCTGCAAGAATTTGTCAATCAACACCGGATGTTCCAAAGCTTCGCCGCCGACCGCCCGCATGAAATCGCGGATGCCGTCATCCGAATAAACGATGCGCATGTCGCGGCCACCCAAGACATAAGAAGGCCGCACCACCACCGGATAACCGATGCGGGCCGCCGCCGAGAGCGCCTCGTCCACAGTCATGGCCGTGGCGTTATCCGGCTGGCGCAGACCGAGTTTTTGCAGCAGATGCTGGAAACGCTCGCGGTCTTCGGCGCGGTCGATGGCGTCC
>DOMU01000170.1:4999-18896 GCA_003509305.1 Desulfobulbaceae bacterium
ACCCCGTCCGGCTTTTCCTGGTCGATGATGTTCAGCACGTCTTCCCTGGTCAGCGGCTCGAAATAGAGCTTGTCGGAAGTATCATAGTCGGTCGAGACCGTCTCCGGATTCGAGTTGATCATGATTGACTCGATGCCGATCTCACGCAAGGCGAAGGCGGCATGTACGCAGCAGTAGTCAAACTCAATGCCCTGGCCGATGCGATTGGGGCCGCCACCGAGGATGATAATTTTTTTCCGCTGCGAAAGCGCCGCCTCATTCTCCTGTTCATAGGTGGAGTAATAGTAAGGCGTGTACGAGGCGAATTCGGCGGCGCAGGTATCAACCAACTTATAAACCGGGGCGATATTCTCCCGCTTTCTCAAAGCGCGGATGTCGTCCTCGCCTTTGCCACAGAGATAGGCCAGTTGCCGGTCGGAGAAACCCCACTCTTTGCAATGGCGCAGAAAATCGCTGTCAAGGCCCGCGAAGCCGCGGCGGATAATTTCCTCTTCGGTGTCGATAATTTGCTGAAAATTATGCAGGAACCAGGGGTCGATGCCGGTCAGGCGGTAGATGTCGTCCACCACCATCCGCCGCTTGAGCGCTTCGTAGATGTACGACACCCGTTTTGAGTTTGGCTGCCGCAAGCCGCGTTCAAGGTCTTCGGCGGCCAGGCCACTGCAATCGTTTTTGCCGTCGCCGCCAAAGCCAAAACGCCCGGTTTCAAGCGAGCGCATCCCCTTCTGGAAGGCTTCCTTGAAGGTGCGGCCAATGGCCATAGTCTCGCCGACCGACTTCATCGAGGTGGTGAGGATGTCGTCGGCTTCCGGGAATTTTTCAAAGGTCCAGCGCGGAATCTTGACGACGCAGTAGTCGATGGTCGGCTCAAATGAGGCGTAGGTCTCGCGCGTGATATCGTTTTTGATTTCGTCGAGCGTATAGCCAATGGCCAGCTTGGCGGCGATTTTAGCAATCGGAAAACCGGTGGCTTTTGAGGCCAAAGCCGACGAACGGGAAACCCTGGGGTTCATCTCGATGACCATCAGCTCGCCATCCTCAGGGTTGATCGCGAACTGGACATTCGAGCCACCGGTTTCAACACCGATCTCGCGGATGATGGCGATGGCCGCGTCGCGCATCGCCTGGTATTCGCGGTCGGTCAGGGTCTGAGCTGGGGCGACGGTGATTGAATCTCCGGTATGCACGCCCATGGCGTCGATATTCTCTATCGAACAGATGACGACGACATTATCCTTTTTGTCGCGCATCACCTCAAGCTCCATCTCCTTCCAGCCCAAGAGGCTTTTCTCAAGCATGATCTCGCTGGTCAGTGACAGGTCGAGGCCGGCGGCGCACAGGTTTTCCAGCTCCTGGCGGTTGTAAGCGACGCCGCCGCCGGTGCCACCCAGGGTGAAGCTTGGCCGGACGATAATCGGAAAACCAATGCCGTCGGCGGCGGCCATGGCCTCGTCCAGAGTGTGGACAATGGCCGATTCCGGCACTTTCAGGCCGATGGCCCGCATGGCGGCACGGAATTCCTCACGCCCTTCGGCTTTTTTGATCACGTCGGGTTTGGCGGCCAGCATTTCGACGCCGTACTTTTGCAAGGCACCGAGTTCGGCCACTTTGATGGCGGTATTCAGGGCGGTCTGGCCACCCAAGGTTGGCAGGATAGCGTCCGGGCGCTCCTTTTCGATGACCTTGATGACCATTTCCGGCGTGATCGGCTCGATATAGGTGCTGTCGGCCAGTTCCGGGTCGGTCATGATCGTCGCCGGGTTCGAGTTGATCAAAACCACCTCGTAACCCTCTTCCTTCAGGGCCTTGACCGCCTGGGCGCCGGAATAGTCGAACTCGCAGGCCTGGCTGATGATGATCGGCCCAGAGCCGATGATGAGAATTTTCTTTATATCTGTGCGTTTGGGCATGGCGTTTCGTGGCTATTGCTTTTTCTGGATTGCTTCGTCGCTGCGCTCCTCGCAAAGACGGTCTACATCCTTCCGATTTCGGGGCAAAGGGCGTGCGGAGCCTGTTTAACCTTTGCGCATCATGCCGATGAAGCGGTCAAAGAGGTACATGGCATCGTGCGGCCCGGCCGCGTGTTCCGGGTGGTACTGCACGGAAAAGGCCGGATATTTTTTGTGGCGGATGCCCTCGCAACTGCTGTCGTTGAGGTTGATATGGGTCAGCTCGATCTCATCAGGGTTAAGCGAATTCATATCGACGCAGAAGCCGTGATTCTGCGCGGTGATTTCCACCTTGTCGGTGGTCAGGTCTTTGACCGGTTGATTGCAGCCGCGGTGGCCGAATTTCAGCTTATAGGTGCTGCCGCCGTAGGCAAGAGCCAGCAGTTGGTGGCCAAGACAAATGCCAAAAATCGGTTTTTTACCAAGCAGTTGCTGAATGGTTTCGACGACGCCGTATACGCCTTGCGGGTCGCCGGGGCCGTTCGAGAGGAAAATGCCGTCCGGATTCAGCGCGAGAATAGTTTCGGCGTCGGTGGTTGCTGGCATCACCTGCACCAGGCAGTTCTTTGAATTGAGAAGCCGTAACTGGTTGTATTTGATGCCGAAATCAAGGGCCACCACCTTGTATGGCTTGCTGGTGTCCGCGGCGTCGGTTTTCGCTGTGGTGAAATACCCACCAGGCTCCAGGTGGTTTCTGGCCCAGCCATAGGGCTGGTCGGAAGTGACGCGCGCCACCATGTCCTGGCCGATCATCCCCGCCGATGACCGGGCACGGGCCACCAGCGAATCGCGCTCTAAATCTTCGGTCGAAACCACGGCCTTCATTGCCCCTTTGGTGCGGATATGCCTGACCAAGGCGCGGGTATCAAAGCCCTCGACGCCCAAGATGCCGTATTTCTGCAGAAACCCGGCCAGCGTGCCGGTGGCGCGGAAGTTTGAGGGGATAGCGTTGTACTCTTTGACGAGAAAGGCCGAGGGATGCGCCCGCGCCGATTCCATATCTTCGTCGTTGACCCCGTAGTTGCCAATTAAGGGATAGGTCATGGTGACGATCTGACCGGTGTAAGACGGGTCGGTCAGGAGTTCCTGGTAGCCGCTCATCGCGGTGTTGAAGACGATTTCGCCGCTGGCCTCGCCGGGGCCGGTAAAGGAGCGGCCATAAAAAATCGTGCCGTCCTCCAGTGCGATGCAGGCTTTCATAATTGGGTTCCTCCGAAGACGCCCGCCCGGTTTTATGCAAAGGGCGGCCCGTTGACCGTCATGGAACGGTAATGATCTGATTTGGCGAGAAAAAATCGCGTGGCCGGTAACATTCTGGCATTGAGGCCGGTAGCGGAAAACCGGCGGGATAATCTCAGCGCAAAATCGTATAAGAATACCCGAACCGGTGGATTTGCGTCAACAGGGAACAGGAAGGCGCCGGAACTGGAAGATATCTAAGGAAAATTGACCGATGGTGTCACCCACCGTATAGTGGAAGGAAGTACAAACACGCGAGTGTCCAGAAAGAATATGCATCATATGCGGGAGGGAATATCTTGTCCGAGCCCCTTGCTTGTCTGGCGGCCAGCGCCGCCAGCGAAAAAAACAATATGCGGGTGGCCGATCTCGATCAGTTGATCGAGCGATTTCTTGCCGTCGAAAGCGCCATGAACGCCAATATCCCGACTACTTTATGGATCAGCGATCTGCACGGCGAAGGCGATCGTTTCAAGTCGATTCTGCGCGGGCGCTTTGGTATGCTGTATCAGACCTGCCGCGAGGCGCTGCCCAACACCTTCAGCGCTGAAAAGATCCAGTACCTTGTGCGGATTATCCGTAAAAATGAGTATCTCGCCGATGAGGAAAGCGGCATGGATACGCAGGACGTCATCTTCTGTCTCTGCGGCGTCTTGAAGTACAAGCTGACCGGCTTCGGCCAGGTTGATGAAATCCTGCGCCCGGAATTTCGCGACACTGTCAGCCGCCTGCTGGCCGGGCTGCCGGTGCCCAATCCGATTTTTGAAGAGCCGATCATCGCCCGGCGGCTGATCACCCATCTCGCCGACGCCATCCGCAAGGTGATTCTCGACCGTATCCAGGTGCTGGGCGACGTCTTCGACCGTGGGCCGCAGCCGGATAAAATCATTCGTATTCTTTCTTCTCCAGCCTACCGCGACATGGTCGATTACGTCTGGGGCAACCACGATATCCTGTGGATGGGCGCGGCCAGCGGCAACCGTTCGCTGGTCGCCGAGGCCCTGCGCATCACCTGCCGCTACGATCATTTCGCGTTGATGAAGCGCCTGCGTTTCGATACGCGGCGGCTGGCCCGATTCGCCGCCGCGACCTATCCGGACGAAAAAATCACCGGCACCTTCAAAGCGAAAACTCCTCTGGGCCGGGCCATGGAAAAGGCCCTGGCCGTCATCCAGTTTAAGCTCGAAGAGCGCGCCATTCTCGAAAATCCTGAATATGAAATGCGGGGACGCTTGTGGCTGAACCGGCTGGCCGAGATGCTGAAAAATGGCGAGACGGCGGGCCTGAACGATACCTTTTTCCCGACCATCAGCCTTGATGACCCGATGCTCTTAAGCGAAGAGGAACAGGAGATCATTGACGACCTGACCCAACAATTTGTTACTAATCATCATTTGCAAAGGCTGCTCGCTTTCTTTTTCACCAAAGGCCGCGCCTATCATGTCCACAACGACACGCTGAACATCCACGCCCTGGTGCCTTCAACCGCCGATGGCGAGTTCGATGAATTCATGGGCCGTTCCGGCAAAAAGCTCCTTGATTTTATTCAGGATTCGGTCCACCGCGTCGGCATCAACTATCTGGCTGGGCGCGAACAGCGGCAGTGCGACCAGGATCTGTTCTTCTACCTGTGGTGCGGCCCGAAATCGCCCTTTTTCGGCAAGCAGGCGATGAAGACTTTCGAGCGCTATTTCCTTATCGACAAAGCGAGCCACGAGGAGCCGTCGCTCTACTGGCGCGAGAATATCGCCAGCGCCGCCTTCAAACAGAAAATGCTGAAGGAGTTCGGGGTGAGGCGCGTCGTCTATGGCCACACGCCGGTCAACTATAAAAAAGGGTCGAAAATGGCCAGTGATGACGGCGTCGCCATCAATATCGACGGCGGTTTCGCCAAAGCCTACTACAACCGTGGCCATGCCCTGGTGCACACGCCGCGCCAGTTGTACGGCCTCATTCTGCCGACGCCCGACGAAATCAGGGAGGCGGCGCGGCGGCTGGAGTCGGCGCCGCTTGACATCGAGCTGATTGAGGAATTCCGTCAGCCGATGAGAGTCAAAGATACCCAGGCCGGGCA
Organism: Desulfobulbaceae bacterium; assembly: GCA_003509305.1. Taxonomy (GTDB): domain Bacteria; phylum Desulfobacterota; class Desulfobulbia; order Desulfobulbales; family Desulfocapsaceae; genus UBA8130. Next base: position 10,262 of record DOMU01000170.1, read on the forward strand.
AATCCTGAAAAAAGAGCGGGACGCGCTACGCCAAGAGATTCGGGCGCTGGCGGGCGCGGAAAAAGATGGCGGCGGCAACTGAGGCGGCGAGGCCAACAATGGAAAAGAACCACGGCATGGAAATCGTCCGCGCCACCGAGATCGCGGCCCTGACCGCAGCCCGGCTGCAAGGCCTGGGACGGCATATGGATATTCTCAACGACAGCCGTCAGGCTTTGGGCAAAACCCTGGCCCGGCTGGCCGTCGAGGGGCGTCTCGTCAACGACCGCTTCAAAAACCGCCCGGATGCCTTGCAACTGCCGGAAACCATCGGCGCCGGCGGCCCGAAAACCGATATCATGGCCATCGCGCTTGAAGCCTACCATTCCGCCGCCGATGGCCGTGGCGGCGCCTCGTCCTGTGTCGCCATCGCCGAAGAAGGGGCGATCCAGAGCGTGCCCAACCTCAGCATGTACAAGCTGGTGGTCGGCCCGGAAATCGGCCCGGTCATCGACATCAATCAGCCGCCGGTGGTCAACGTCAAGCGCTGCGCCCGGGCGCTGCGCAAATACACGGAAAACGTCACTGTCTGCATTCTGAATAAAGCCCGGCATCAGCAACTGATCCGCGAGGTGCGCGGCTGTGGCGCCCGTATCCGCCTGATCGACGAGGGCGAAATCTCCGGCTGTCTGGCCGCTATAACCGGCGAAAAGGCCGATATTTACATGGGCTATGGCTACGCCCCGGAAGGGGTGATGGTGGCGGCGGCCATTTCGTGTCTGGGTGGTTATTTCGAGGGCAAGATTTTTTACGAGAACGACCGCGACAAGGCCGATGCCAGCGAGCATGGCATTTCAGATTTCGACAAAACCTACCGCGTGCAAGATCTGATTCGCTCAAAAGAAGTGGCAATAGCCGCCACTGGCGTCAGCGACGGTGAGTTTCTCGAAGGCGTGCGCCTCACCGCCAACGGCGCCATCACCTCGTCATTTATCGCCCGCGGCACAACCCGCACGTACAGAAAGCTTGAAACCCGGCATTTTTTCGATTTCAAACCGGTATTTTGATTGACGCGACAATCGTTATCTCATTCCATTTTTATTTCGATTTTTCCTCTTGACTCTTTCCAGTGGTATCCAACCAGTCCCCCTCTCGGAGGGGATGTCGGCGCAGCCGACAGGGGGAGTGACAAAAAACCGGAGGAAGGATGAAGGCATCCTGAAGTGAAAAATGGAATACCTACTGAGGCGGCTCAAAGAGTCGGTGGCCGACAGGCATGTCAACAATCAGCAAGGAGAATAATCATGGCCAGAGTGATTTCACCGCGTGAGGCGGCGCAGTTGCGGGATCAGGGAGCGGCGGTATTGATCGATGTGCGCGAACCGGAAGAATTTAACGAGGCTCGCATCGCCGGGGCGCGTTTGCAGCCCCTGTCGGTGCTGGCGCATTTGCCGTCGGATGAGGATCAGGACAAACCGGCCATTTATTTCTGCCGTTCCGGCAGACGTACCAACGACGCTATGGCGCAACTGGAAAAACGTGGCCACAGTGAAACGCTGATTCTCGATGGCGGCCTGATCGCCTGGCGCCAACAGGGGCTTCCCGTAACCGCCGCCGCCAAAGGGCCGTTGCCGATCATGCGCCAGGTGCAAATAGCCGCCGGTTCGCTGATCATCATCTTTCTGCTGCTGGGGCAGGCGTGGCCCATTCTGCGTCTGTTCGCGGGGCTGGTCGGCTGTGGCCTGCTCTTCGCCGGTCTTTCCGGCTGGTGCGGCATGGCGCTGCTGTTGGCCCGGATGCCGTGGAACAAAAAGCGGTGAAGAAGGATTTGATGGCATTTATCCGCAAGAATACCGGAGGAAGTGATGAGCGAAACCCAGGCTGGCGGCAGAGCCACGCTGAAACTGCTGACCGACCAGGCCATTGGCGAGGGCAACAGCGAAGAATATGATGGCCTGGATTTTACCAAATACGCCCAGGTGCTGGCCAATGCCGCCCTGGGCGTCTCGCCCTTAACCATTGGCGTTTTCGGCGAATGGGGCACCGGAAAAACCAGCCTGATGCGCCTGGTGGAAAAGGAACTGGAAGAACAGCAGGAGCCTGGCCCTGTCAGCGTGTGGTTCAACGCCTGGCGGCAAGATCAGCGCGAAGTCCCTCTTGTGCCACAATAAAACCATCTTTTTTCACCGCCTTTCCTCTTCTCTTTTTATCCCATGTCAAGGAATCCTCATCCCCACTAACGTATCTTGCGGCCATTCAATCAAAGCGTTGGCGGCACGCGGGCCATCGCTTATTTGGGGTGGTCAATAAGGCAGACAGGGAGAATGGGTAAAACATGGAATTTTTGAAATTAGGTATCTTTTGGTTGACGCTGGTGTCGATTGGTTTGGCGCTGGCGGCGATTGTGGTCCTTATGGTGGTATCACGCACCAAGGCCCAGGAGGGTGATGACGAGCTGACTCTGGAGTCTTTGCAAGAGACAATGTGGGTCTACGAAAAAGCGCTGGGCAAAGAGCATCCTTCCACCGGCATCGACTACAACAACATCGCGCTCCTCTATAATGAGCAGGGCGACTATGCCAAAGCGCTGGAGTTTTTTCAAAAGGCTTTGGCGATTGATGAAAAAACGCTGGGCACAGAGCACCTCGATACCGCCGACAGCTATAACAGTGTCGGCGAGGCCTATTTTGACCTGAAAGATTACGCCCAGGCGCTGGAGTTCTGGCTGAAAGCCTATAGAATCTGGCTGCCGCAGCTGGGCGAGGAAGACTCCAACACGGAAACCGTGAAAAACAATATGGAATGCGCTTACGAAGAAACCGGCAATGCCCAGCCCTTTGAAGATTGGCTGCGGGGGGCGCTGTAACTCCCCTGGCGCTGCGCGCCCGTCCCCTCGGGGAGGGGCCTGGATGCAGCGACATTTGGCCAGTCCCCCTCTTTGAGGGGGATGTCGGCGCAGCCGACAGGGGGAGTCACAAAAAGCCGGAGGAAGGTGGAATATATCCTGAATGAAAAACGGAGTAAATCGGAGGTTTGGCGGTATGACCCCAGATGGGCGGTATATGAAGGCCTGTTAAAGGCGACCTGAGAAGGGAAAAGACCAGCTAACAATCCGCTATTTCCTGCCTGAAGGATGGAGAGCACTTCTTAAGTCCAGAATCCAGCGCATGACTACCGCCTTACTTTACCCGAAATGGAAGCGATAGCAATGGCGAAAACCCGTGTCGCCGCCTGTTTTTTTGCGATATAATTGGCTCCCTCGGTGATGAAGCCTGGCGAGTATTTGCCAATGAGAGCGGCCAGGACCGCCAGCTTTTCCTCACCGAAAACCTCCATCGCCACACCTTCGGCGATGCAGCTTTCATAGCGGGTAGCGAATTGCTCCGGCAGAATTTCCGTATTCCCGACCACACAAAACGAAACACGGGGATTGGCGGCGATATTATCCAGCTTTTTCCCGACCACGGCGGCGTGGAAATAAATCTTTTTATCAATCAGGCAATAGCTGAGCGGCAGACCATAGGGCGTGCCATCCGGAGAAACCGTACTGAGCAGGCCGTATTCGCCATGGACAAGAATCTCCCAGGCTTCCGCTTCGCTGATTTGCCGATCTCCGCGCCGCATCAGGCTGTCTCCGGTAGCCGCTTGACAATTTCCAGCAGCAATTTTCCCAGCATTTCCCCCGCTTGTTCACTGGCGGCGACAATATCCTCGATCAGAATCGGCTGGAAGTTATCGGGATCGTTGATGTTGCTGACCACCGATAAAGCCAGAACGCGCATCCCAGCCTGGCAGGCGACAAGTGTCTCCGGCACCGACGACATGCCGACAGCATCGGCGCCACCGCCGCACAGCCAGCGGGTTTCGGCGGGTGTTTCCAGGCTTGGTCCGGCGACACAGGCATAGACACCTTCGGAGAGCTGGCCAAGATTGATGTTTTCAGCCGCCCGCTGAGCAATATCGCGTAATTCCTGACAGTAAACCGCCGACAGATCGGGAAAACGCCGCCCCCATTCCGGCACATGCGGCCCGCGTAGTGGATTATCGGGTAAGAAATACAAGTGATCACGCACCAGCATAATACCGCCGGCGGCCAGCCGCGGATTCAGGCCGCCGCTGGCGTTGGTAACGATAAAAGTCTTCGCGCCTAAAAGCGACAAAACCCGCAACGGCAGCGCCACCAGCCGCGCCGAATAGCCTTCGTAGTAATGAAAACGCCCCTGCAGGACAGCGGCCTTTCTGCCATGTATTTTTGCCAGAATAAGGTTGCCGTGATGCCCGGCCACCGTGGTTGGCGGCCAGCCGGGAATGCTGTCGTAAGACAGGCGGCAAATCGCCTCGACACCGTCGGCGAAGCCGCCGAGACCGGTGCCTAACTGGATGACGATCTCCGGAGCGAAAGGCTGTTGTTTTCGCAGAAATGCCGCCGCCTCCGTCACCCGCTGGCGGTAGCGGCTAAAGCCCTCGCCATCGGGTGCGCCGACAGCTTCGTTGTCTGGGTTAGAGGTCATGGCTTTTGATGAAGGCCTTCACCAGGCCAGCGTCGGCGTCCATCACTTCACAGCGCGACTCCCGTTGTAAAATTCCGGCCAGGCTCTCCGGCACCGGCGGCGGTAGGCCAATCGCCTCTTCGACAACAGCGGCGAATTTGGCCGGATGCGCCGTCGCCAGACAGACCATGGCGACGCCGGGCTTTTGCTGCCGCAGAGCAGCGGCGACGCCGACGGCGGTATGCGGATCAAGGATATATTTGTGTTCTTTATAAAATTCGGCGATGGTCGCTTTGACGGTTTTCTCGCCAATGGCCTCGGTGGCGAAATCCCGCTTGATCTGGTCGAGATAACCGGACAGGTCGAGCCGCCCTTTCTCGGCAAATTCTTTCATCAGGTCGCCGGTGCGTTTTGGATCGCTGTCGGTCAGATAGTAGAGATAGCGCTCGAAATTCGAGGCCGATTGAATATCCATTGATGGGCTGGAAGTCTGTACTACCTCGCCCAGCGAGTAGTCGCCTTTTTCCACGAAGCGGGCCAGAATATCATTGGTGTTGGTCGCCAGAACCAAACGTCGGATCATCCCTTCCGGCAGCATCCGTTTGGCGATAAAACCGGCGAAAATGTCGCCAAAATTGCCGGTCGGCACGGCGAAATCAATCGAATTGAGATTTTCGTGCGCCCACACATGCAGGCAGCTCCAGATGTAGTAGACCACCTGGGCCAGTACCCGAGCCCAGTTGATCGAATTGATCGCCGCCAGATGATGGGCTTTCTTGAATTCCAGATCGGCGAAAATCCCCTTGACGATGGCCTGACCGTCGTCAAAGGAACCACGGATGGCGATGTTGTGGACATTTTCGTCGAGTACCGCGGTCATCTGCTTTTCCTGCACCGGGCTGACCCGCTGATACGGATGCAGGATGAAAATGTTGATCCCCGCCTTGCCGCGCACCGCATAAATGGCGGCGCTGCCGGTATCGCCGGAGGTGGCGCCGAGGATATTCATACGGTCGCCGCTTTTCTTCAGCAGATAGGCGAAGAGATTGCCCAGAAATTGCAGGGCGATGTCTTTGAAAGCCAGCGTCGGCCCATGAAACAGCTCAAGGATGTGCAGATTGCCGTAATGGACGAGCGGTATCACCTCGGCCTGGTCGAAAGCGGCGTAGGATTCGTTGACCAGGGCGCGCAGGTCGCTCGCCGGAATGTCGTCAATGAAACGCGACATCACCTCGAAGGCCAGGCCGGCATAGCTTTTTTCCCGCCACGAATAAACCGTCGCGGCATCGAGCCGGGGGATGGTGCGCGGTAACAACAGACCGCCATCTTCGGCCAGTCCCATCATTACGGCTTCTGAAAAAGTAAGGGCGGAAACACCGCCGCGTGTGCTGAAGTAGGTCATGGCTATTCTGTATCGAGGGGAAACGAAGAAAGCTGGGTGGGAGCGGCGGTTCCATCCAGATCCGCCACCGTGAGACGGGGCGCTTTGCGCCACAATCCGTCGAGATTATAGAACGGGCGTTGCTCGTGGTAGAATATATGCACGACCACGTCGTTCAAGTCAAGAATCACCCATTGTCCGCCGGCTAATCCTTCGGTGGCCGAGCCGAGGCGTTTGGCCCGCAATTCACCTTCGATGGTTTCGGCCAGTCCCTGCACATGACGGGTCGAACGGCCACTCATGATGACGAGAAAATCAGCGTAAGAGCACTGACCGGTGACATCGTAAACCACCACGTCTTCGGCCTTGCCGCCCGCGGCTTTTTCGGCGCAGATCAGGGCGATCTCCCGCCCGCTTTTTTCCTGGTATTCAGGCTTGACAGGTTTCATAAAAAATAAAATGTCAGGATTTTTTCGCCGGCGCTTTCTTGCGGCTTTCGCGCGGCGGGAACTCGAAGCTGAGTTTGCCGTTTTTATCAAGCAGCAGCCAGGCATCGAAGGGACGTTTCTTTTTTGAGATGAAGCCGGAAATCAGACTGGTTTTGCCATCTTCAAGCAACTCACGGATATTATCCGGGCTGATTTCTTTAGAAAGAATCTGGCGGTTGATGCGCAGGCCCTTCTTGTCGCCATCCAAGGCCGAGGCTGAAACATAGGCCATCGGCGTAGCGAAAACCGGGCTGCCGTCGATCGGCGATTTCCCGAGCGATTCACCGGCCTTAACCGCTTCGGCGTCGAGCTGGCCATCACCGCCATCGGCAAAAAGAAATTCGATTTTATTGTTTTTCAGAGCCAGGCAGGCGGTGAAGAGTTTGCCCTTTTTCGAGCGAAAATCAGCAAACGGGCCGATGGTTTCGCCGCTCAATAAAGTGGCGATCTCCTCGTCGCGCATCATGCGCCCACCCATCACTTTCCTTAGGCGGATGGCGCCGTCCTCCGAAGTGTAGGCGGTGGGCGTGACAAAAAAACGCTGGCCGTTCAGCGGCGAAAATGCCGCTTCCTCGCGCTTTTCCTCCGATTTGAAACCGATGATTTTTTCGGTAATACCACGGGTCAGGGCCTTGATTTCGGCCATGAACTGCTCACGGCTCATCTTTCCAGCTAGAATCTGGTTCAGCTTGAATTCCCATTCACCGGTCATCTCCGGCGAGGCCAGCACGTCGATCTGCATCGCTTCGAGCATCGCCAACAGGTCGAAGGCCTTGCCGGTCGGCGCCAGTTCCTTGCCTTCGCGGGCCAGGTATTTTTCCTTCAACAGCTTTTCGATGATCGCCGCCCTGGTCGCCGGCGTGCCGAGACCGCGTTCCTTCATCGCCTCGGCCAGCTCCTCGTCCTCGACCAGTTTGCCGGAATTTTCCATCGCCGACAACAGTGTCGCCTCGGTGTAACGGGGTGGCGGCGCTGTCTGCTTTTCTTCCGTCGCTACCTCGTGACAATCGACTTCAGCCTGCGTGGGCAGAACCTTCAACATCGCCTCGTCGGCATCCTGTTCCTCGGCACCGTAGATGGCCTTCCAACCGGCTTCAAGCAGGATTTTCCCTTCGGTGAGAAAAAGTTCGTCTTCGACGACGCTTTCCCGACGCGTGTGCAGATAGACCGCCGGTGGAAAAAAGACGGCGAGGAAACGCCTGGCGACGAGCAGATAAATCTTCAACTCGGCTTCCGACAGGCTTTTCGGCTGGACGACGGTTGGAATGATGGCGTGGTGGTCGGAAATCTTCTTATTGTCAAATATCCGTTTATTCACGCGCAGGTATTTTTGCGCCAGCGCCGTCTGGGCAAAAGGCGCCAAGGCCTCGTGCTTCATGGCTGAAGCCGCTTTTTTCACGGTGTCGAGATAATCTTCCGGCAGATAGCGGCTGTCAGTTCGCGGATAGGTCAGGGCNNTCGCCGAAAAACCGTAGCGGGAGTTGGCCTCGCGCTGGAGCGATGTCAGGTCGTAGAGCTGCGGCGCGCCCTGCCGCGCCTCCTTGCTGCTCTCGGTGACCACCGCCCTTTTCCCCTGGCATTTTGCCGCGATAGCCTCGGCTTCCGTTTTATCCCACAGGCGATCCTGACGCGCGTGCGGATTTTTTTCGTCGGTTTTNNATCGATCCAGCGCCCCTGGTATTCACCGCCGGTGTGAGTGAAGGTGGCGGTCAGCAGCCAATAGGACTGCGGCACGAAGGCCAGCCGCTGCCGCTCGCGTTTGACCATGAGGGACAACGTCGGCGTCTGCACGCGACCGCAGGGCGTGAGGAAAAAACCGCCGCGCCGGGAATTGTATCCCGTGAGGGCGCGCGTGGCGTTGATGCCGACCAGCCAGTCCGATTCCGAGCGGCAGAGAGCGGTATCTTCGAGTGGCCGCATCTCACTGTCGTCACGCAGATGGGCGAACCCCTCTCTGATGGCGTCGGCGGTCATTGATTGCAGCCACAGCCGTTTGAAGCTCTTTTTGGCGACGCTGGTGTTTCCCGCCAGCCGCACGATATATTTGAAGATCAACTCCCCTTCGCGCCCGGCGTCGCAGGCGTTGATGATCGTGTGTACATCTTTTCTGCGGATCTGCTTCTGCAAAAAGGAGAACTGGCTTTTTGACTCGTCAATGACCTTCAGCGGAAAATTTTCCGGAATGATCGGCAGGTAATCGGTATTCCATTTCTGATAAACTGGATCGATCTCTTCCGGAAAGCAAATGGTCACCAGATGGCCAACCGCGTAGCTGACAATATAGCGTTCGCCCTCGT
>DOMU01000170.1:18931-23939 GCA_003509305.1 Desulfobulbaceae bacterium
GAATTTTTTCACTCATACTGGAAAATGGCAAAGGACACTGGAAGGTGGGGCCACCATGACCCGGTATTCCGAAAAACAGCCGTCCTTGTAAAGGGGGCGTTCGCCTTTGTCAAATGGATTTCTCCTTTGCCACTGCCAAAACTGACTGGCCGTCACCGCCATAAAGCCGAGCCAGGCGGAGACAGCGAGACTGACCGCGCGTATGAAAAAGAAAAACCGGTGGAAAGCGCGCATGGCGGCAATTTCACTCGGACGGCCTAGCGCGCCGCCTCGATCGCCTCGGTGACGATCAGCGCCTGGCGGGTGGCGGCGACATTGTGCACCCGTACCATGCTGATGCCTTTTGCCACCGCCAGGGCCGCTACCACCGCCGTCGGCAGGTCACGTTCCGCTGGCTCTGTAATGCCGGTCAGGCCGCCGAAGAAACGCTTGCGGGAATGGGCAAGCAGCAAGCGGCAGCCCAGTCCCGTAAAGGCGTCCAGATGTTTCAAAAGCGACAGATTGTGGCTGAGGGTTTTGCCAAAACCGATGCCAGGATCGAGGATGATTTTATCCTTCGATACGCCGAAAGCGGTCAGAGCCGCGACTTTTTCCCGGAAAAAATCTCCCACTTCCCGCACCACGTCTTCATAGACCGGATGCTCCTGCATGGTTTTAGGATCGCCTTGCATGTGCATGAGAATGACCGGCGCGCCGCTCTCGACCACCAGACGAGTCATTTCGCTATCGTAGCGTAAGGCGCTGATGTCATTGATGATATTGGCACCAGCGGCCAGCGCTTGCCTGGCTGTTTCCGCCTTATAGGTGTCGATTGAAATCGGAATGGCGCTTTTTTTGCGGATCGCCGTAATCAACGGGATGACGCGGCGGAGTTCCTCCGCAAGTGGCACCGGGTCGGAACCGGGCCGCGTCGATTCACCGCCGATGTCAAGGATATCGGCCCCTTCAGCGATTAGTCTATCAGCCTGCGCCAGCGCCGCCTCGAAAGCGAAAAAACTGCCGCCGTCGGCAAAAGAATCGGGAGTCACGTTCACTATCCCGATGATTTTCACGCGGGGAGATGCCGTCTTGCTCATGCTTTTCACCCATTATCGTCCTCATGAACGGCCTGGGTTTCCGGGGCCTTGGCCTCAGGTTCATGCGCCGCATTGATCGGGGTCGTCGCCTCGTCCATTTTCATGTCCGGACGCAGATCGACGAATATCCGTTTAATATCGTCCTGCACGATCGTCTCTTTGTCGAGCAGTTCCTGGGCCATACGCTCAATCAGGTCGCGGTTGTCTTCCAGCAGACGGGTCACCCTGTCGACACAAGCGGTAATGATGCCGGTCACCGCCGCGTCAATGCGCCGCGCCGTTTCCTCGCTGTAGTCACGGTGCTGGGCAATTTCCCGCCCCAGGAAAATCTGCTCTTCCTTCTCGCCATAAGTCAACGGCCCTAATTCATCGCTCATCCCCCATTCGCACACCATCCGCCGCGCCAGTTCCGTGGCCCGCTTCAGGTCGTTGGCCGCTCCCGTCGTCACCTTGCCAAAAACAATGCTCTCGGTGATGCGCCCACCGAAGAGAATGCAGATCGAACTTTCCAGCTCCTCCTTGCTATGCGTGTACTTGTCGTCGGTCGGCAACTGCATGGTCAGACCTAAAGCGCGACCGCGCGGGATAATTGTCACCTTGTGGATCGGATCGGTGCCGGGCAAAAGCCAGGCGACCAGAGCGTGCCCGGCCTCATGGTAGGCGGTGATGCGTCTTTCCTTGTCGGTGATAATCATCGAGCGGCGTTCGGCGCCCATCATAATCTTGTCTTTGGCTTGCTCCAAAAGAGACAGGCTGATCTCGTTCGCCCCGGAACGCGCCGCCATCAGCGCCGCCTCGTTGACGAGATTTTCCAGATCGGCGCCGGAAAAGCCAGGTGTACCACGGGCCAGGATGTCGAGATCGACATTTTCCGCCATCTTGGTTTTCCTGGCGTAGATTTCAAGAATCTTACGCCTGCCGCCGACATCCGGCACCGGCACCACCACCTGACGGTCGAAGCGGCCTGGACGCAACAGCGCCGGGTCGAGGACGTCGGGACGGTTGGTGGCGGCGACGATAATGACGCCCTCACTCGACTCGAAACCATCCATCTCAACAAGAAGCTGGTTCAGGGTCTGCTCGCGCTCGTCATGGCCGCCACCGAGACCGGCGCCTCGATGCCGCCCGACAGCATCGATCTCGTCGATGAAGATGATGCAGGGCGCGTGCTTTTTCCCCTGGTTGAACAGGTCGCGGACGCGGGAAGCGCCGACGCCGACGAACATTTCGACAAAATCCGAGCCGGAGATGGTAAAAAATGGCACTTCGGCCTCACCGGCAATGGCTCTGGCCAGAAGCGTCTTGCCGGTGCCCGGAGGCCCGGCCAAGAGCACGCCTTTCGGGATGCGCCCGCCCAAGGCAGTGAATTTCTGTGGATCCTTCAGAAAATCAATGATTTCCTCAAGTTCTTCCTTGGCCTCGTCAATACCGGCGACATCGGCAAAGGTCACTTTGTTTTCGCCCTGCTCAAGCATTCGGGCACGAGTTTTGCCAAACGACAGGGCGCCGCCCTTACCGCCACCCTGCATCTGGCGCATGAAAAAGACCCAGACACCGATCAACAGCAGCATCGGGAACCACGAGACGAAAATGGTCATCAGCCAAGAATCCTTCTGCGCCTCTTTAACCGCGATATCGACTCCGGCCTTACGCAAGAGCGGGATCATTTCCATGTCGTTGATCGGATAGATGGCCTGAAACGGCGTGCCATCCTGCAACGAGCCGGAGATAACATCGCCACTGATGCGCACCTTGGTGATGGTTTTATTGGCGACATGGCCCATAAATTGGCTATAGCTGAGCGTGGTGTCGCTTGACAGCGACTTGCCATTGAACATGTTGACCAAAAGAATCACGCTGAAGCCGATAATCAACCACATGCTGAAATTTTTATAGAAGGTATTCAACAGAATGCTCCTTGCCGGAAGAATGTGAAGAAAACACGGACGACACGCTCAGAGTACCCACACGATGGCCCCGCCGTCACGTCAACCTTATACCTTAAGAAATTCCTCACGGATGTCGAGTTTTTTGTTGCCCGGCCCGGCCTGAATTGACGGAAAATGCGCCAGAGCGGCATAACCAAAGCTCTGAAAGGCTAGGCATTGCTTTCCCGCCCGGCAGTGGGTAAAAGAGAAGGGTGGAAGCGTTCAAACGGAAACGGCCTCCCAGATTCTAACCGTCTGATCTATTAAAGAGAACCGCCCGTGTGGTCATACAAGAAAGTGGTGAAACTGGCGCTGATTCCGGTGACGGCTGTGGCGTTTCTTGCCGTTTATGCCAATCTGCTTGTCCTCAGCTATCGGCAGTATACGAAAAACCAGGTCGAAGACCTGCCGGTGGAACGTGCCTGTTTGGTGCTCGGCACCGCGAAATTTCTGGTTGGCGGTGGCGAAAACCTCTTTTATTCCTACCGCATCGCGGCGGCGCAACAGGCTTACGCCGCCGGCAAATGCGCCAAGGTGGTGGTTTCCGGCGATAACCGTCACAAAAGCTATAACGAACCGCAAACCATGAAAAAAAGCCTCATCGACCAAGGCGTGCCACCGGGTGATATTTATTGCGACTACGCCGGTAGCCGCACCCTCGACTCGGTGGTGCGTTTCAAACACATCTTCGGCCAGTCTTCGGGCATTGTCATTTCGCAAGAGTTTCACAACGCCAGGGCCATCTATATTGGCCGCACCCACGGCATCGAACTCACCGGTTTCAACGCCAAAGAAGTCACCGCCTCCAACTCCTTCCGCACCAGGCTGCGTGAAGTTTTTTCCAGAGTGCTGGCCGTCATTGATGTCGAGTTGCTCCACTCGGAACCGCGGCATTATGGCAAAAAGATTCCGTTGTGAACAGATTCAGGAAATCGCCTGACATAACTGGATCGACGGCAACCGTCCAGCGCATTCTAAAACGGGAATTCGCCACTATCCACTGGCGCCGCCACCGGCTTGAAGTCAGGCTTCTTAGCCTTCTTATGGATGGGATTGCCATCGACGAAGATCGCCCGGTACGGCCAGGTCGGGCAGGCGTGTTCGCAGGCGCCGCAGCCGAGGCAGTATTCCGCCTTGACTTCCGGGATTTTCAGATTGTTTTTCACCGAATGCGGGTAAGGCACCATGTCCACCGCCTTCGTTGGGCAATGCTCCGAGCAGGCGCCGCAGGCCGTGCCATCGGTATAAACAACGCAGTTTTCCTTGATGAACCGGGCGATACCAATCTGGCTAAGTTTTTTCTCGGCCAGCGGCAGCGGCAGAATTGCGAGNNGAGACATCAAGGCAATTCACGCACTCGAAAGTGCAGTAGCCACCAGAAAAATCCAGGCGCGGCTGCATCATTTTATCCACGCCGAATGCAAACAGGGAAGGAGACAAAACGCGGCCAGGACAGACGGCGACGCAGAGCTGGCAGGCGGTGCAGGCGGCGGTGAATTGAGCGATGCCGCCGGAACCCGGCGGGCTGACCGGGCTTGTGCGTTTTTCCGGGACGGTGGTCGGTTTTTCCGGATGAGGAATGGGAATGGCGGTCTCCGGCGCCGCTTTGGCTTTTTTTGTCAGACCAAACACCGCCAGCAAGGCCACGCCAATCTCAGCCAGCAAGGCGCGGCGAATTGGTTCCGGGCCGCGTGCCGGCAAGCGCTCTTCCCCTTGCCTGTCTATTTTATTCCGTAACGGGAATAAGCGCAAAGCACCCTCTTCGCAGGCGGCCAGACAGTCGTAGCAGACAACACAGCGGCTCATATCGACCTGTTTGTCGCGGGCGTTCAGGCAATCGGCCTTGCAGGCCGCCTCGCACTTGCGGCAACCGGTACAGGTGGCAGCATCGAAACGCGGCCTGAAAACCGCCCATCGCGCGCAAAGCGCCAGCACGGCGCCAACCGGGCAAATTGTGTTGCAGTAGAGCCGGCCATGCCGCGCCGCCAGCCAGGCCACCACGGC
>DOMU01000129.1:0-20182 GCA_003509305.1 Desulfobulbaceae bacterium
GCGCCCAGACTCCGAAGCCTTCGCTCGCTTCTCCCTGCCGGTGGGTGCGATCATCACGGTGGGTGAGGGTGACGAAATCAAGCCGGGAACTGTAGTCGGCAGGGTTCCCAAAGAGTTGTCAAGCGCCAAAGATATTACCGGTGGTTTGCCGCGCGTTGCCGAGCTTTTTGAAGTGCGGAAACCAAAAGACCCGGCGGTCATCTCTGAAATTGAGGGACAGGTTTCGTTTGGCAAGGAATCGAAGGGCAAAAGACGGCTCATCGTCACGCCGGAAGCCGGATATGGCGAGCCGAAAGAATACATGATTTCGAAAACCAAACATATTTTGGTTAACGAAGGTGATAGCGTTCAAGCCGGTGANNGCCCTGACCGAGGGGAGCAAGATCCCCGGCGACATCCTGAAAATTCTGGGCATCAAGGAGCTTGCCAAGTTCCTGGTCAATGAGATCCAGGAAGTGTACCGGATGCAGGGTGTGAAGATTAACGACAAGCATATCGAGGTAATCGTCCGCCAGATGCTGCGCCGCGTGCAGATTGTTGATGCTGGTGACAGCCGCTTCATGATTGGTGAACAGGTCGAACGTTGGAAATTTGAAGAGGAACTGGAGCGTCTCTTGGCCAAGGAGCAAAAAACCTGCGTTGCCGAACCGCTCTTGCTTGGTGTGACTAAGGCGTCGTTGTCCACGGAGAGTTTCATCTCCGCCGCTTCATTCCAGGAAACCACCAAAGTACTGACTAATGCCGCCATGGCTGGCCGGGTTGATAATTTGTCCGGTTTGAAGGAGAACGTCATTATGGGCCGGCTGATTTCCGCCGGTACTGGCATCAAAGGCAATGCCTGAGTATGATGACCGGGGACTTGGGGATTTATGACTTGACAGCCATGTGACCGGAAGGTATATAACCTAGCTTTGTTTTCATATGGGCGGTATGTTTTAATGAAATGCGCGTTTCCGAAAGAGACGCGGGAGGAACGACAGAACGATGCCAACAATCAATCAGCTTGTCCGTCATGGACGGGAAAAGCTTGCCAAGAAAACGGACACTCCGGCCCTGAAAGGTTCGCCGCAGAAGCGAGGAGTTTGTGTGCGCGTATTCACGACGACGCCGAAAAAACCAAACTCGGCTCTGCGTAAGGTCGCCAGGGTCCGTCTGACCAATGGGATGGAGGTCAGTTCCTATATCCCTGGTATTGGCCATAATCTTCAGGAGCACTCGGTGGTCCTGATCCGTGGCGGTAGGGTGAAAGACCTGCCGGGTGTCCGTTATCATATCGTGCGCGGCACGCTCGATAGTTTAGGTGTCGCCGCGAGGCGTCAGGGTCGTTCCAAGTACGGCGCCAAGCGTCCGAAGTAAACGGGGAACTGAGAGAAGGGGAACAGTATGTCAAGAAAAAAAATCAGCGCCCGTAGGCCGATTGAGCCGGATTCGCGCTTTAACAGCGTTCTGGTGAGTAAATTCACCAATGGTCTGATGGAGCGAGGCAAAAAAAGTCTTGCCCTGCGTATTTTTTACGATGCCATGGATGCCGTCGCTGACAAGATGCCGGGTGAAGATGCGCTCCTGGTGTTTGAGGAGGCGATGGAGAAAGTCCGCCCGCGCGTTGAAGTCAAATCACGGCGTGTAGGTGGTGCGACTTATCAGGTGCCGGTCGAAGTGCGTCAAAGCCGGCGTAACGCCTTGGCAATTCGCTGGATCATTTCCTATGCCCAGGCTAGGTCGGGACATTCGATGTCGGAAAAGCTTGCCGCCGAAATCCTTGACGCTTACAACAACCGCGGCGCGGCGGTCAAAAAGAAAGACGATACACACAGGATGGCGGAGGCCAACAAAGCGTTTGCGCATTACCGCTGGTAACAGTGGTGAGATGGCTCGCGTTTTGTGGAAAAGACAATGTCTGATTTGGGCGAATTGAAAGATGTCCGGAATATCGGCATCATGGCCCATATCGACGCGGGAAAGACGACTACCACCGAACGCATTCTGTTTTATACAGGCCGTTCTCATAAACTGGGCGAAGTTCATGAAGGCACAGCCGTCATGGACTGGATGGAGCAAGAGCAGGAGCGAGGAATAACGATCACCTCGGCGGCGACCACCTGTCAGTGGCGCGGGAAGAAAATAAATATTATCGACACTCCGGGACATGTCGATTTCACGGTTGAAGTCGAACGCTGTCTACGGGTGCTGGATGGGGTGGTTGCCGTGCTTTGCGCGGTGGCTGGTGTTGAGCCGCAGACGGAAACGGTTTGGCGGCAGGCCGATAAATACAAGATTCCCCGTGTTGTTTTTATAAACAAGATGGACCGCGTTGGGGCTGATTACGAGCGCTGCCTTGACGCGATGGTTGACAAGCTGAATACTAACCCCGTGCTGCTTCAGTTGCCGATTGGCCAGGAAAGCGAGTTTTGCGGGGTGATTGATCTGATTGAAGAAAAAATGCTGACCTTTGCCGATACATCGCTGGGTCAGCTTGTCGAGGTGGGTGAGATTCCCGCTTCGTACAAAGAAATGTCAGCGGCCGCACGTTCACAGCTTCTCGAGAAATTGGCCGATTTCGATGAGGGGCTTATGGAAAGTTACCTGGCGGAAAGTCAGGTAACCGCCGATACGCTTAGAAACGTTGTACGCAAGGCGACTTTGGAGCGGTGGATTGTTCCAGTCTTTTTGGGTAGCGCCTTCAAGAACAAAGGAATTCAGCCGCTTTTAGACGGGATTGTCAATTATTTGCCGTCGCCATTGGATATTCCGCCTGTTCAGGGCCTTGATGCTAGTGGCGCGGCGCTGGTACGGAGAACCGATCCAAAGGAGAAGTTTAGTGGATTGGTTTTCAAACTTGCCAATGACAGTTTCGTCGATACCCTCGCCTATCTGCGTGTGTATTCAGGGACGTTGGAGGTTGGTGGTAAGGTCTATAATCCAGTTAAGCGGAAGCAAGAGAAAGTGACAAAGCTTTTGCGGATGCACGCCAACAAACGTGAAGGGCTGGATCGCGTTATGGCTGGAGATATAATCGCGGTGGTTGGCCTGAAATTTTCCACCACCGGCGATACGCTCTGTGAAATAGGTGATTCTTTTCAGCTCGATGGTATGGATTTCCCGGAACCGGTAGTTTCCGTAGCCATTGAGCCGAATACGAAGGCGGATGAAAAGAAGCTTGTCGACACATTGGCTAAGATAGCTCTTGAAGATCCGTCGTTTCGGATACAGGAAAGTGCCGATACCGGACAGGTGTTGATTGCCGGTATGGGTGAGCTGCACTTGGAAATAGTTGTCGATCGCCTGCTTAACGAGTTCAAGGTTGGGGCAAAAGTAGGCCGTCCTCAGGTCGCCTACAAAGAAACTATCAGCAAGGAATGCACCGGCGAGGGGACGTTTGAGCAGAACGTTGGCAACAAGAAACAGTTCGGTCACGTGCTGGTTACCGTGCGTCCATTATCGTGCGGGAGCGGCGTGAGTTTTATTAACGGAATTGATGAAAGTGTCGTGCCCACGGCATTTGTCGCGGCCATTGAAAGAGGAGTGCGCGGCAGTGTCGATGCCGGTCCTTTGATCGGTTATCCGTTGACCGATGTGGAAATCGAATTGGTTGGCGGGTCGTATTCTGAGTCGGAATCAACCGAGATGGCTTTTGGCGTTGCCGCCGCCATAGCGTTGCAAAAGGCGGTGCATCAGGGAGAGCCGGTTCTTCTCGAACCGCTCATGGAGATGGTAGTCGTCACGCCTGATGAGTATCTCGGCGATGTTTTGGCGGATTTGAATGCTAAGGGAGTGAAGGTTCTTGCGGTCGAAAGCGAGGGCCATTTGCAGAATCTGAAGGTGCATATCCCATTGATTGAAACCTTTGGTTATGCGACGGCATTACGGTCGGCGACCCAGGGCCGGGCTGGATTCACCATGAAGTTTGTTGAATACGATTGCGTGCCGAAAGTGCGTACCGATGCCATTGTACGGAAAATACGAGGAATTTGACAGAAAAGGTGCCAGATGTCGAAGGAGAAATTTGAGCGAAATAAGCCCCATGTGAACGTTGGGACGATAGGTCATATTGACCATGGGAAGACGACTTTGACGGCGGCGATCACGCGGGTGTTGTCGACGAAAGGTCAGGCGAAATTCACGGACTATACCGATATTGACAAGGCTCCGGAGGAGAAGGAGCGAGGTATCACGATTGCGACGGCCCATGTTGAATATGAGACGCCGAAGCGTCACTACGCCCATGTTGATTGCCCTGGTCATGCCGACTACATCAAAAATATGATCACCGGTGCGGCACAGATGGATGGCGCGATTCTGGTGGTGGCGGCGACCGACGGCGCGATGCCGCAGACGCGCGAGCATATCCTTCTGGCGCGTCAGGTTGGTGTTCCGGCGATTGTCGTATTTTTGAACAAATGCGATATGGTCGACGACGAGGAACTAATCGAGTTGGTCGAAATGGAACTGCGCGAGCTGCTCGATAAGTATGAGTTTCCTGGCGATGAAGTGCCGTTTGTTCGTGGCTCGGCGTTGCTGGCTCTGGAGAATCCCGAAGATCCGGAGAAGTCGAAGTGTATCTGGGAGCTGATGGATCAGGTTGATAACTATATCCCTGAACCGGTACGTGATATAGACCAGGCGTTTCTGATGCCGGTTGAGGATGTATTTTCGATCTCTGGCCGAGGCACGGTGGCGACGGGCCGGGTTGAGCGTGGCCGGGTGAGGGTTGGCGATGAGGTGGAGATAGTTGGCATCCGCCCGACGGCGAAGACGACCTGCACCGGCGTTGAGATGTTCAGAAAGCTTCTGGATGAAGGCCAGGCGGGCGACAACATTGGCGCGCTTTTGCGTGGTACCAAGCGTGAAGAGGTTGAACGCGGACAAGTTTTGGCAAAGCCTGGTTCGATCACGCCGCATACGCAGTTCAAGGCGGAAGCGTATATTTTAAGCAAAGACGAGGGTGGGCGTCATACGCCGTTTTTCAACGGTTACCGCCCGCAGTTTTACTTCCGGACGACGGATGTGACAGGAATTGTCACCTTGGCGGAAGGGACGGAAATGGTGATGCCAGGAGACAACATTTCGATGACGGCGGAGTTGATTACGCCGATTGCGATGGATGCCGGTCTTCGTTTTGCGATCCGTGAAGGTGGACGGACGGTCGGCGCCGGCGTCGTCGCCGAAATTATAAAATAGGAGTATAGGCTGATGGCAACCGAAAGAATTCGCATCAAACTGAAAGCTTACGACCATAAATTGCTTGACCAATCCACAAGCGAGATTGTAGAAACTGCGCGTCGCACTGGCGCGTCGCTGGCCGGGCCGATTCCGCTGCCGACTTCGATCAAGAAATTCTGTGTGTTGCGTTCGCCGCATGTGGATAAAAAATCGCGTGAGCAATTTGAGATGAGGACTCATCGGCGGCTGCTCGATATTCTTGAACCAACGCCTCAGACGATTGATTCTCTAAATAAACTGGAGCTTTCGGCGGGTGTTGATGTCGAGATCAAACTTCCGTAATTGTTGGACGCAGAGGTGACGATATGCCGCGAAATATGGGCATTTTAGGAAAAAAGATTGGCATGACCAGAGTATTTAATGAACTGGGTTATGCTGTGCCGGTTACGGTGGTGGAAGCCGGGCCGTGCAGAGTATTGCAGAAAAAGACGATCGCAACTGATGGTTATGATGCGATACAGCTTGGTTTCGGTGAGAAGAAGGCACAGAGAGTATCGAAACCTGAGGCTGGGCATTTCAAGCAATCTGGAGGACAGGCGTATTACTTTGTCCGGGAATTCCGTATCCCGGATGCCGCCTTGTTCGAGGTTGGTCAGGTTATCAACCTCGCGGATGTGATTAAAATTGGAACGACAGTCCATGTACAAGGTATTTCCAAAGGCGCGGGTTTCCAGGGGGTTGTTAAACGTCATGGTTTCCGGGGTGGTCGGGCGACACATGGTTCCATGTTTCATCGGGCGCCAGGTTCCATCGGTTGCAGTGCCTATCCCAGCAGAGTTATAAAAGGTAAAAAACTGCCAGGTCATATGGGATGTGAGACCGTTTTGAAAAAAAATATCAAGGTGGTCGATGTTCGTCAGGATGAGAATGTTATTTTGTTGAAAGGCTCTGTACCGGGAAAGAAAAACGGTCTGCTTAAAATTTTTGCTCAATAGTGGCGAGACCATCACTGAGGGTGTGCGAATGTCAGCGGCTAAAGTTGTAAATGTCGAAAATCAAGAAGTGGGCGAGATAACGCTTGACCCGAATGTTTTCGATGTTGAAATAAAGGAATATCTTCTGCATGACATGGTTCGTTTTCAGCTTGCCGGACGGCGGGCGGGAAATGCCTGTACCAAAACGAGGATTGAGGTAAAGGGTGGCGGGAAAAAGCCATGGAAGCAGAAAGGGACAGGCCGGGCGCGATCAGGAAGCAGAACTTCGCCCTTGTGGCGTGGTGGTGGGGTGGTTTTTGGTCCCAAACCCCGAGATTATAGTTTCAAGCTGAACAAAAAAGTGCGGCGGCAGGCATTGGCCGTTGCCTTGAGCGCGAAAAAAGTCGCCGACAATCTGATGGTTCTTAATGATTTTCCTATGGAAGACCTTAAAACCAAAAGTTTTCTGCGCGTGATGAAAAATCTGAATGTGGATAATGGACTGATTGTTATCTCCGAACAGAATGAAAATCTGCATAAATCAGCAAGAAATGTTAAAGACTTCAAGGTACTGTCTGTCGGTGGATTGAACGTCTATGATATTTTATTGCATGAAAAATTGGTGCTTCTGAAACCCGCCGTGTCCGGCATTGAGCAAAGAGTTCTGTCATGAAGAAAAATAGCCTCATCTTAGTGAAACCTCATTTGACCGAAAAGGCAAGTATTCTACAGGAAAGACAGCATACCTATGTGTTCAAAGTCTTGCCGATCGCGAACAAAATGGAGATAAAACAAGCGGTTGAGGGTATGTTCGCCGTCAAGGTCTCGACGGTTAATGTCGGAAATTTTAATGGTAAGTTAAAAAGGGTTGGGTCGCGCCGCGGAAGAACCAATGATTGGAAAAAGGCATATGTGACACTGAGCGAAGGGGAAATTAACTACACTGATGAACTGTAGTAGTTAGTACTCTTTTGGTTAATGACAGTCCAAATATGGGATGTTAATCTGCGATGGCTATAAAACAATACAAACCGACCTCCGCTGGGAAAAGGCATCAGGTATCTCTTTTCAACGATACGCTTTCAACAAAGGCGCCTGAGAAGTCGTTGTTGGTTACGATTAAGAAAAGTGGGGGCCGGAACAATAACGGTCGCGTGACGGCTCGCCATATCGGTGGCGGTCACAAAAGGAAATATCGTCTGATCGATTTCAAGCGCAATAAGGTAGATGTTGTTGCCAAGGTGGAGGCACTTGAGTACGATCCCAATCGCTCAGCGAATATTGCTCTTGTTTGTTATCAGGATGGACAACGGGCTTATATTTTATCTCCGGAAGGGCTTGGCGTTGGTGATAGTGTAGTGTCAGGTGAGAACGTCGATATTCTTCCGGGTAATTGTCTGCCCATGAAAAATATCCCTCTTGGCACCTATATTCACAATATTGAAATGAAGATAGGCAAAGGCGGCCAATTGGTACGCAGCGCCGGTGTTGGCGCCCAGTTGATGGCCAAGGAAGGCGATCTTGTTTCAGTCCGTCTGCCATCTGGGGAAGTACGAAAGTTCAACAAGAATTGCCGAGCTTCTATTGGCTTAGTTGGTAATCGAGAACACGAAAGCAGAAAGTTGGGGAAGGCCGGCAGAAATCGATGGTTGGGAAACCGGCCACATGTTCGCGGTGTGGCCATGAACCCGGTTGATCATCCTATGGGCGGTGGCGAAGGCAAGAGTTCCGGTGGCCGTCATCCTTGTACTCCGTGGGGTTATCCGACCAAAGGCTACAAGACTCGTAAACGGAAGTCGTCGGATCAGTATATTGTTAAGCGGCGAGCGTAACTGAAGGGTGAAATGTAATGTCAAGATCTACGAAGAAAGGGCCTTTTGTCGATTATCATCTTATCGAGAAGATCAATCAGGCAGCTACCACAGGAAACAAAAAAGTGATCAAAACTTGGTCACGTCGTTCCGATATTGTTCCTGAGATGGTGGGTTTGACGTTCGCTGTCCATAACGGAAAAAAGTTTATTCCTGTTTTTGTGTCTGAGAATATGGTTGGGCATAAGTTGGGAGAGTTTTCTCCTACCAGGACGTTTTATGGGCATGCTTCTGATAAAAAAGGTAAAAAATAGTTTTGCGGTAGTAATCGGAGGAGAAAATGGATATAAAAGCCGTTGCGAAATATATCAGGGTGTCACCTCAGAAGGCGCGTCTTGTCGCTGATATGGTTCGCGGAAAATCCGTGTCGGAGGCTGTAAATATTCTGCGCTACACTAATAAAAAAAGTGCGCCGATTTTGCGCAAGGTGCTGGATTCGGCCTTGGCCAATGCCATGCAGTATGATGGTACGGATGTCGATGCTCTTTTCGTTCGTGAAATACAAGTGAACGGTGGCCCGGTTCTGAAAAGGATTAGCCCGCGTGCACAGGGACGGGCGACTGGTATTATAAAACGGAGTAGCCATATTACGATTGTCCTGGATGAGCGTTTTTGAGTTTTTATTTTGTGGATAAATTGAATGGGGGTGTACTTTGGGACAGAAGGTAAATCCGTTGGGTTTGCGACTGAAAATAACCAGAACCTGGGATTCGGTGTGGTACGCTGGTAAGGATTATGCTAGCTATATCATTGAAGACCAGGTGATCAAAAAATTTTTAAAAGAACGGGTCAAGAGTGCCGGATTATCGAAAGTGCTGATTGAGCGTACTGGAGAAAAAGTGAATGTCCGCTTGCTTGTGGCTCGTCCGGGAATTGTCATAGGCAAAAAAGGTGCGGATATTGATGTGCTTCGCAAAGATGTAGAAAATCTTGTCGGTAAAAAAGTTGCGATTGATATTCAGGAAGTAAGACGGCCGGAGGCGGATGCTCTCCTTGTGGCGGAGAGTATCGCTGATCAATTGGTGCGGCGTGTGGCTTTTCGCAGGGCGATGAAAAAGGCAGTAAGCAGTGCACTCAGGTTTGGCGTACAGGGTATTAAAGTGTCTTGTTCCGGACGGCTGGGTGGTGCCGAGATGTCGCGATGTGAGTGGATCCGGGAAGGGAGGGTACCTTTGCATACGCTGCGCGCCGATGTGGACTATGCCTTGGCGGAGGCGAAGACAACCTATGGTATTATTGGTGTCAAGGTGTGGATATTCAAAGGTGAGGTTCTTGATGCGAAAGAATCTCCGGCAATATGAAAGTTAATTGACGATGGTGGTATCAGATGCTCAGTCCCAAAAAAGTAAAATATAGAAAGGCGTTTAAGGGAAGATTAAGAGGCTGTGCTCATGTTGGTAACGCTTTGAGTTCTGGTGATTTTGCTCTCAAAGCAACGTGCTGTGGAAAATTGACTAGCCAGCAAATTGAAGCGGCGCGTATTGCGTTGAACAGAACGATGAAGCGTGGCGGCAAGGTGATGATTCGTATTTTCCCGGATAAGCCGATTTCCAAGAAACCAGCCGAAACCCGTATGGGTTCAGGTAAGGGAAATCCTGAGTACTGGGTGGCGCAGATACATCCGGGGCGTATCTTGTACGAGATTTCAGGTGTGCCGGAAGATGTGGCGATAAAGGCTTTGTTATTGGCGGGGAATAAGTTACCCATTGAAACGGTGGTTATTAACAGAAAATCTACCCTATGAAGACTACGGAAATCAAAGGAATGTCCACGGATGAGATTTTGGCAAAATGCGCTGAATTACGAACGCGGAACGCTAAATTGAAGTTCAAGCATCATCTGAGGCCATTGGAAGATACCAGTGTTTTGAAGAAAAATAGAAGGGATGTTGCCCGGATGTTGACGGAATTATCTGTCAGATGCAATGACTGAAGAGAGTCGCGATATCTCATTTTATTTCACAAAACTTGTGACTGAAAGATTATGAATGAACATGAATCGGAATTGGCGAGAAAGGTAAGGATTGGTTGTGTTGTCAGCAACAAAATGCAGAAAACGGTGGTCGTGAAAGTTGAACGATTGGTCAAACATAAGCTTTATGGAAAGTATCTGAAGACATCCGTGAAGTATCTGGCGGATGATCCGGAAGATCAATGTAATGTGGGTGATATTATCCAAATTGTTGAATGTCGGCCCCTGAGCAAGCGGAAACGGTGGCGGTTGAAGGCAATTATAGAAAAGGCTCTGTGAGCTGTGGAAGGCTTGTGAGGATACGGTATGATTCAGACACAAACTCTGCTTAATGTCGCTGATAATTCCGGCGCCAGGAAAGTTATGTGCGTCCGCGTGCTTGGCGGCACAAGAAAACGTTATGCTCAGATCGGCGATGTTATTGTAGTAAGCATTAAAGAAGCTCTGCCGCAGTCCAAGGTAAAGAAAGGCGATGTGATGAAAGCGGTCATTGTACGCACGCAGAATTCTTACAAACGTTCAGATGATACATGGGTACGTTTTGACGAAAATGCCGCTGTGATTCTGGCAAATTCAGGTGAACCCGTAGGCACCCGCATTTTTGGCCCTGTAGCCAGGGAGTTGCGGAATCAAGGGTTTATGAAAATTATATCGCTAGCGCCTGAGGTGCTTTGAAATTACTGCTTGGAGACAGCATGAACGCGGGAAGGAATTATCTGAAAAAAAATGACCAGGTAGAGGTTATTACTGGTCGTGATAAAGGTAGTGTCGGCAAGATACTCAAGGTATTGCCCGATCGGAATGCGGTTATTGTCGAGCGTGTCAATGTTATGAAACGGCATATGAAGTCTCGGCAACAGGGGCAACCTGGACAGATTGTGGAAAAGGAAGCGCCAGTGGATGTCTCGAATGTGCAGATTATCTGTCCTGGCTGTGCTGCGACAGGACGGATTGCTAAAAAAATCCTGGAAGATGGAACAAAAGTAAGAGTTTGCAAGCATTGTGGTGAGTCACTGGATGGAAAACGTTGACCAACCGGGGCGCCATTGTGACGAGGAAGAACATGACAGCTTTGAAAGATAAATATACTAATGAATGTGTGGCGGCGCTTCGTGAAGCTTATGGCTACACGAATTCTCATCAAGTTCCCAGAATTGAGAAAGTTGTACTGAATATGGGTATTGGTGAAGCGGTGCAAAATCCGAAAATGATTGAAGGCGCAGTCGAAGAATTGACTTCGATAGCTGGACAGAAAGTCATTGTCACCAAGGCCAAAAAATCAATAGCCACATTCAAGCTGCGGGCTGGTGTGCCGATTGGTTGCTGTGTGACCCTGCGTGGTGACAAAATGTATGATTTCCTGAATAAGTTTATCAATATCGCCTTGCCGCGCGTGCGTGACTTCCGTGGTCTGTCGGCCAAAACATTTGATGGACGGGGAAATTTTTCTGTAGGAGTGCGTGAGCAGATTATTTTTCCAGAAATCAATTATGATAAAATCGATAAGATTAAGGGTCTGAACATATCGATTGTGACAACGGCCAAATCAGATGACGAGGCGAGGACTCTTCTGCGTCTTCTTGGTTTCCCGTTTCGCAAATAAGAAAATTAAATGATAGACAAGGAGGATCAATTGGCTAAAAAATCGATCATCGCGAAAGCCAAAAGACCGGCGAAATTCATCGCGCGGAATTATAACAGATGTCCTCTCTGCGGGCGTCCAAGGGCTTTTTTGCGGACGTTTGGTATTTGCAGAATATGTTTTCGTAAGCTTGCATCGTCCGGACAGATAACCGGGGTAACGAAATCCAGTTGGTAATAAGAATATAATTTATCGGAGATGAGCAAGATGGCGATGAGTGACCCTCTGGCTGATATGCTAACCAGAATAAGGAATGCCGTGCGTGCAGGCCATATGTCGTTGACGGTGCCGTCATCGCGGTCTAAACAGGGTGTTGCCAAAGTGTTGCAGGAAGAGGGCTTTATAGCCGGATTCCGAGTCTATAATGAAAATGGTTTCGACCAGCTTGAGATTCAACTGAAATATGGCGAAAAAGGCGCGAAGGTCATCACACATATTGGCCGTGTGAGCAGGCCGGGTCTGCGCCGCTACAAGAAAGTAAAAGAATTAAACGAAGTTTTGAATGGTTTCGGAATCGCGATACTGACAACTTCGCGTGGCGTTATGACCGATCAGGCGGCCAGAAGCCTGAATATCGGTGGCGAAGTATTATGTGAAGTCTGGTAGGAATTTTGTGGAAATCGAGGTAACTGTATGTCGAGGATTGGTAAAAAACCAATTAAGATATCCGCTGGTGTGAAGTGTTTGACGGAGGATGGTGTCGTGACCATCAGTGGCGCTCGTGGCTCTTTGACTCTCGCAGTACGGCCAGGCGTGTCTGTTGAGCATGACGCGGAAGAAATCCGTGTTAAAACTCTGAAGGATGCCAAGGATATTGATGCGTATTCGGGTTTATTGCGGACCCTATTGAACAATATGGTAATTGGGGTGAGTGCCGGTTTCCGTAAATCTTTGCTTATCGAGGGGGTTGGCTACAGAGTCGCCTCGAACGGCAATATATTGACTTTTAATGTCGGTTATTCATCTCCTGTCGATTACCAATTGCCGGAAGGGGTGAAAGCCGTGGTCGATGGAACGAATAAACTTACGTTGGAGTCCATGGACCGAGAGATGCTTGGTCTTACAGCCGCCAAAATCAGACGAATCCGGCAACCTGAGCCGTATAAAGGGAAGGGGATTCGTTATGATGATGAATATATTCAACGCAAGGTCGGCAAGTCAGGCGGTAAGAAATAGGAATTGAAGGAATAAAAAAATGGGAAAAACCAGTAGCAGGCAGTTATCTCGCAGGAAGCGTGTTGTCAGAATACGAAAGAAGATTTCTGGAGATGGTTTCCGCCCTCGGCTGCGAGTCTTTCGGAGCAACGTTCATTTTTATGCTCAAATCATTGATGATCAGAAAGGCTGCACGCTTTTGTCTGGTGCGACTTCCGAAAAGGAGTTCCAGAGTAGTGACCATGAAACTAAAGCGCAATCCGCTAAGCGTCTGGGTTTAGTGATTGCCCAGCGGGCTAAGGATCATGGTATAGAAAAAGTGGTTTTTGATCGTGGTGGCTATTTGTATCATGGAAGGGTTCAATCCTTCTCGGAAGGCGCCCGTGAGGGCGGGCTGCAATTTTAAAATTCTGGAGGAAGAGATTTGACTGAGACAAAGCGTAACAAAAGCGTTGTTCCTGATGATGGATATGTGGAGAAGATTGTTCATATTAACCGGGTTGCCAAAGTCGTGAAAGGTGGCCGGCGGTTTAGTTTTAGCGCTATTGTTGTGGTTGGAGACAGTAAAGGAAGTGTTGGATATGGTCTTGGCAAGGCGAATCAGGTGCCGGACGCTATTCGCAAGGGTGTGGAACAGGCAAAAAAGAATATGCGCTTTGTGTCGTTGTACGAGCGAACCATTCCACATATGGTTTTGGGAAAGTATGGCGCCGGTAGAGTCTTGTTGAAACCGGCGAGTCCGGGTACTGGCGTAATTGCCGGCGGACCAGTGCGCGCGGTGCTTGAAGTGGCGGGAATCCACAATATTTTGACAAAATGTCTGGGTTCGCATAACCCGCACAATATGGTAAAGGCGACATTTGATGGTTTGATGCGTTTGCGGAGTCCGAAGAGGATCGCCCAGTTACGCGGCAAAGAAATCAACACTGAATTGGTACGATGATGTCCGAGAAAATTTGCGTTGTGCAAACTAAGAGCAGTATTGGGTCTAATGTGAAGATAAAAGCTACTTTGGCGGGGTTGGGCCTACGGCGTATCGGCCAGAAAAGTGTGCTTGAGCGGACTGATTGTACTCTCGGTATGATCGCCAAAGTTAAACATTTGGTTGAAGTCAAGGATGGACAAAATGATCAAGCTCTCTAATTTATCGCCGAATCAGGGTTCCACCAAAAACAGAAAACGCTTGGGACGTGGACCGGGCAGTGGCCATGGTAAGACTGCTGGGCGTGGACATAAGGGTTTCAAGGCCCGTTCGGGTAATGGTGTCAAGATGGGTTTCGAGGG
The DNA here is from genome assembly GCA_003509305.1 of Desulfobulbaceae bacterium. Taxonomy (GTDB): domain Bacteria; phylum Desulfobacterota; class Desulfobulbia; order Desulfobulbales; family Desulfocapsaceae; genus UBA8130. The sequence continues at coordinate 14,058 of DOMU01000129.1, forward strand.
CGGGCAGATGCCGTTGCAACGCCGCTTGCCCAAACGCGGTTTTCGAAGCAGGAATCAATCAGATATCCGGATTATCGGTTTGGAGCTGCTCGATAAATTGTCGAAGAAGACCGCAATAATTGATGAGGAATTACTGATCACTCATGGTGTGATTAAAGCCGGGGATTGTTATAAGCTGTTATCGAACGGCGAGATTTCTTCCGCTGTGCAAGTCAGACTACGCTTTGTAAGCGCCGGAGCGCGGAGCAAGATCGAAGCCGCTGGTGGTCAGGTTTTGACGATTGAGTGATTTTTCCCTTCATATTTTTTCCGTTTGTTCATAAATTTTGACGAGAAGTTCAATGAACGCCGCTCCTTCCGAATTGAAGAAAAGGATATTGTTTACGCTGGTAATGCTGGCGGTTTATCGGATTGGGGTTCAGATACCAACGCCGGGTATCAATAGTGAGGCTTTGTCCGCGTTTTTTCAGAAACATGCGGGCACACTTTTTGACATGTTCAACATGTTTTCCGGTGGAGCGTTGGAGAATTTTTCCATCTTCGCTTTGGGAATCATGCCGTATATCAGCGCGTCGATTATCATCCAGTTATTGACTGTCGTTGTTCCGCAACTTGAGGCCTTAAAAAAAGAAGGGCCTAGTGGAACAAAAAAAATTACACAGTATACGCGTTATGGAACGATTGCGCTGAGTATTATTCAAGGCATGTTCATCTCGGTCGGTCTTGAAGGGATGACCGGCGTCGCGGGTGAATCCATTGTCATGGCGCCGGGTTTACAGTTCAAATTGATGACGATGCTGACCCTGACTTCTGGAACGGCATTCATCATGTGGCTGGGAGAGCAGATAACCGAGCGAGGGATTGGAAACGGTATTTCTCTGGTCATTTTTGCTGGTATTGTCGCGCGGATTCCTTCCGCGGCGATCAATACCTTCCGACTTGTTCAGGCGGAGCAGATCACGATGTTTTTCGTTCCGATTCTTGTGCTGCTCATGTTTCTTGTTGTTTTTGCGATTGTGTACTGCGAGACCGCGCAACGGCGAATTCCGGTTCAGTATGCACGACGAGTGGTCGGGCGCCAGGTGTATGGTGGCCAATCGNNGTATTTCCCGCTGAAGCTCAATATGTCTGGGGTCATTCCACCGATCTTCGCCTCCTCACTTATGATGTTTCCCGCCGTTATTGGTGGTTTTATTCAGGTCGATTGGGTTCAGCGATTTTCTTCGATGCTGACGCCTGAAACACTTGAGTACAATCTGATCTATGTCGCCCTGATTGTGTTTTTCTGCTTTTTTTATACGGCGGTGACATTTAAGTCCGATGATGTCGCGGAGAACCTTAAGAAGAATGGTGGATATATTCCCGGTATTCGTCCTGGTAAAAAAACAGCGGAGTTTTTTGATAAGGTCTTGACTCGTTTGACAGTTGTTGGCGCGATATATTTGAGCTGCGTCTGCGTCCTGCCGACGATTCTGACTGCGCAGTTTAATATTCCGTTCTATTTCGGTGGCACTGCTTTGTTGATTGTTGTCGGTGTGGCAATTGACACAATGGGTCAGATTGAGGCCCACACACAGATGCGCAATTATGACGGTTTTATGAAATCGCGAAGTTTAAGAAGTAGGTGATTATATTATGTGTGGCGCGTCCGCTTCTGGGGGCTCCATTCTGATCAAGACTCGGGATGAAATATCCCGTATACGAGATGCGAACAGGATTGTGGCCCATGTGCTCAGTGGATTGAGTGCGATGATTGAGCCGGGTATTTCGACATATGAGCTTGACCGTATGGCGGAACGGATGAGCGATGATATGGGTGCCAAACCGGCTTTCAAAGGATATAGGGGTTTTCCTTCGGCTCTGTGTATTTCGTTGAATGAAGAGGTTGTGCATGGCATCCCGTCGAAAAAACGAGTTTTGCGATTGGGGGATGTAGTTTCACTCGATTTTGGTGTATTGTATCGCGGGTTCTATGGAGATTCGGCAGTGACGGTGGGGGTTGGTCAACTTTCTCCGCGCGATCAGCAGCTTTTGCATATCACGGAAAGTTCATTACGGTGTGGAGTTTCCAATGCTTTGCCGGGTAACAGAATAAGTGATATTTCTAGGGCTATTCAAAAGTGTGTGGAGAAGGAAGGATTTTCAATTGTCCGTGATTTTGTCGGCCATGGTATTGGCAGGTCTCTTCACGAGCCGCCGGAAATTCCAAATTATGTAATGAATGCTCCTTCGCCCCGTATGCGTCCAGGTATGGTTCTGGCCATTGAGCCGATGGTAAATAGTGGCGATTATAAGGTACGTGTTTTGCGGGATGGTTGGACAGTGGTGACTTCCGATGGCAGCAGATCGGCACATTTTGAGCATTCTGTGGCTATTACCGAAGATGGATGCGAGGTCTTGAGCGCGAGAGACTGAGCGGGAAAGTCTCTGAATATGCTTACGCAACCGCTGTCTTTCTCCGTTTTGGGAAGAGGATTGGATGTCAAAAGAAGAATCTATAGAAGTTGAAGGGACGATTATTGAACCACTCCCCAATGCGATGTTTCGGGTGGAGCTGGACAACGGCCATAAGGTACTTGCCCATATTTCCGGCAAGATGCGTATGCATTTTATTAAAATATTGCCAGGGGACCGTGTTACTGTCGAATTGTCTCCCTATGATCTTTCGCGTGGCCGGGTGACATTTCGCAGTAAAAACAGTGGGGGAGGAAAAGGGAAATGAACCGTTTGGGTGACATGACATGAAAGTAAGAAGTTCTGTTAAGAAGATCTGCAGTGATTGTAAAGTCTTCCGCCGTAACGGCGTGGTTCGGGTTTCCTGCAAAGTGAAGAAGCACAAACAGAAGCAGGGTTGATAACAAAACCAAGCACAGGAGAAAAAACTTGGCTCGATTAGTTGGCGTTGATTTGCCGAAAAACAAACACCTGGACCGCGCTCTGACGTATATTTATGGGATAGGGCTTACCTCAGCGCGTAAGATACTGACCGAGGCTGATCTGCCTTTCACGATGAATAGTGATGATCTTGATGGTGAAGATGTTAACAAGCTGCGCAAGATCATTGAGGAAGAATATGTCGTTGAAGGTGATAAGCGGCGGGAAGTGTCGCTGGATATCAAGAGACTGACCGATCTCGGTTGTTACCGTGGCCGGCGTCATCGCGCCGGACTGCCGACGCGGGGTCAGCGGACGAAAACCAATGCGCGGACTCGTAAAGGCCCGCGGCGGGCGATTTCCAAAAAGAAATAACAGAGTCAGAGAGTAAAAAATGGCCTCACCGAATAGAGCGGATAGCAAGTTACGCAAGAAAACGAAGAGAAATGTGCCGGAAGGCTTTGTCTTTGTGTATTCGACATTTAATAATACCATCGTAACGATAACCGATAAACAGGGTAATGTCGTTTCCTGGTGCAGTGCGGGTGTATTAGGGTTCAAAGGCTCGCGAAAAAGCACTCCGTTCGCGGCGCAGAACGCGGTTACGGAAGCGGTGAAAAAGGCTACGGATGTTGGAATGAAAAAAGTGGAAGTCCGAGTCAAAGGCCCGGGACCAGGTCGGGAATCCGCGTTGCGGGCGCTTATTAACAGTGGGCTTGATGTCAGCAAGATCAGCGACATGACTCCTGTTCCGCATAACGGTTGCAAGCCACCCAAAAGGCGGCGGGTGTGACGTTTTTCATTTGATTCCGTGAAATAATTCACAAATGGGGTGATGTTTTGGCGAGGAAAATTGGTCCTTCCTGTAGGATGTGCAGAACCGAAAATTTGAAGTTGAACTTGAAGGGTGAAAGATGTCTTTCCGATAAATGTTCTTTTGAAAGAAGGCCTTTCAGCCCTGGGCAGCATGGTCAGTCGAAGTTCAAGAAGCAATCTGATTATGCCGTGCAATTACGGGAAAAGCAGAAAGTAAAACGCTACTATGGCGTGCTGGAGAAACAGTTCCGCCATTTTTTTGCGAAAGCTGAACGGCAGAAAGGTGTTACCGGCGAGTTGCTGTTGTCCCTTTTGGAACGACGTCTGGATAACGTGCTGTTCCGTGCTGGTTTAGCGCATTCGCGTAGCCATGCGCGTCAGCTTATCCGTCATAACCATGTGCTGATTGATAACCGGCGGGTCAATATTCCCTCCTGTCTGGTTTCGGTTTCGTCAGAAATCACTTTGCGCGACAAGATTAAGGCAAACGCTCAGGTGCAGGAAATAATCGCATTGGCCGGTCGCCGCGAGGTTCCGTCTTGGCTGGAGGTTAATCTGGAGACGGTGAAGGTGAAGGTCAAGTCTTCGCCGGCGCGTGAAGATATTACCGTGCCCATCCAGGAGCAGCTCATCGTCGAGTTGTTCTCCAAATAATGCTTTGCCCTGTCGTTCAATATATTTATGGAAAAAATGTCACAAGTATTCCAGGAAAAATATCCGCGCAACCGTAACTGGGCTGAGTTGATCAAGCCAGAGCGTTTGGAGATGGACCGCGGGAAGCTGACCGATTGTCATGGTGAATTTGATTGCCATCCTTTGGAGCGTGGATTCGCAACGACGATAGNNATTCAGGGCGCGGCGATTACTTCGGTGAAGCTCAAGGGTGCCTCTCATGAATTTACGACCATCACCGATGTCGAGGAAGATGTCAGTGAAATTATATTAAACCTTAAACAGGTCAGTCTGAAGCTGCATTCCGAAGCTTCTCAGGTTGTCTTCATTGAAAAGAAAGGACCTGGCCCGGTTTATGCTTCGGATATCGGCGGTACTCCATTTGTGGAGGTATTAAATCCCGATCTTCTCATCTGCAATCTGACCGGCGATTCTGTCTTCTCTGCTGAATTGAAGGTGGAATGGGGAAAAGGATATTTGCCCGCCGAGCGGCAGAAGAGAGAGAATTTGGCCGTGGATGAAATCGCGATAGACGCGATATTTACGCCGATCAAAAAGATGAGGTATGCCGTTTCTCAGGCGCGGGTCGGTCAGCAAACCGATTACGATAAGTTGACGATAGAGATTGAAACGGACGGCAGTGTACGTCCGGAGAACGCTCTTGCCTATGCGGCCAAGATTTTGAAGGATCAATTATCGGTTTTTATCAATTTCAATGAAGATGATACCTTGCCAGGAGAAGATGAAGAAGCTGGGAAACTTTTGGCTCCGGTGAATCCGAATCTTGATAAACCGATAGAAGATCTGGAATTATCCGTGCGTTCCGCCAATTGTTTGAAGAACGCCGATATAAATTTTATTGGTGAGTTAGTGCAGAAGACCGAGCAGGAAATGCTGCGGACAAAGAATTTTGGCCGTAAATCCTTAAACGAAATAAAAGCCTTGCTGGATGAAATGGGATTGTCACTGGGAATGAAGGTGGACAATTGGATGCATCCGGACGATGGCACCGACGATTGAACAAATGCCATGAGACACAATAACGCGAATCGAAAGCTGGGGAAAAGAACATCTCATCGTATTGCGATGTTTCGCAATCTGGTCACGTCTCTTTTTGAACATGAGAGGATTACGACTACTCATGAAAAAGCAAAGGAGCTTCGTCCAATTGCCGAGAAATTGATCACGCTGGCTAAACGTAACGATCTTCATGCTCGTCGTCAGGCTTTGGCCTGCGTGCGTTCCAAGTCGGTCACCGACAAGCTGTTTACGGTGCTCAAAGATCGGTTTCAGACTCGTCCTGGCGGTTATACCCGTATAATCCTGACCGGAGTGCGCAGAGGTGATGCCGCGAAACTCGCTTTAATTGAGCTTGTTGATTACCAGGAAACGGTAGCGTCTTCGCCGAGCGCGGAATGAAAAGTTTCCTTTGAATGGAAAAGAGCCAGCCGCCATCCGGTTGGCTCTTTTTGATTGACGCGCGGGATATGAAGACTTGTCGCGTTTTTTGCCGTGGCGTTTGCCGCGTCATATACTCACATCTTCGCCGGACCTGGTGTCATTTGCACAAATGATCAGAGAAGATGGCGGACCAACCAGAGAGGTTTTTGCATGTCAAGTGTAACTGTCAGGGAAATGTTGGAGGCGGGTTTACATTTTGGTCATCAGACCAGGCGGTGGAATCCCAAGATGAAGCCCTATATTTATGGGCCGAGAAATGGGATTTATATCATCAATCTTGATAAAACCAAGAAAATGTTTGA
>DOMU01000129.1:20207-27691 GCA_003509305.1 Desulfobulbaceae bacterium
GGCACGAAAAAGCAGGCGCAGGAAATTATCCGCGATGAAGCCCAGCGGTGCGGCATGTTTTTTGTCGATCATCGTTGGCTGGGTGGTATGCTGACAAACTTTCAGACGGTGAAAAATAGCATCAATCGTCTGAAAAATATCGAGTCGATGCAGGAAGATGGTTCAATCAATCGTTTTCCGAAAAAAGAAATTCTGCTTTTGGAAAGAGAAAAAGAGAAACTTTTGCGCAATGTCGGTGGTATCAAAGAGATGCGCAGCCAACCCAGTATGCTGTTTGTCATTGATCCCAAAAAGGAATCCATAGCTGTCAGTGAAGCGCGGAAACTTGGGATCCCGGTGGTGGCCATCGCCGATACCAACTGCGATCCGGATGGCATTGACTATCTCATTCCGGGGAACGATGACGCGATCCGGGCGATCCGGCTGATCAGCCGTAATGTCGCTGACGCAATTTTAGCGGGGCAGGCCATGCGTGATGGCGACGGCGCTTCAGAAGAGGCTATGGCGTCATCAATGACCGAAGCCGATTTTGCCGAGGCGGAGAACGGCGATTAATTTCCTAGATGAANNATCGTTATTAAGACCAGAAGAGGGATGTGGCTTTGCTCGTCCCTTTTTTTGCATATTGGATCATAAGAAAAGGGAGAAAATATGGAAATTACCAGCCAGATGGTCAAAGATTTGCGGGATAAAACCTCCGCTGGCATGATGGACTGCAAGAAGGCTTTGGCGGAGACTAACGGTGATATGGAAAAAGCCGTTGATCTGTTGCGGCAGAAAGGTTTGGCGGTTGCCGCCAAACGGGCGGGCCGGGCGACCAGTGAGGGAGTGATCGAAACCTATATCCACGCCGGAGCCAAATTGGGTGTGATGGTTGAGGTCGGATGTGAAACCGATTTCGTGGCGAAGACCGATGCCTTCCGCGAGTTTGCCCGTGACATCGCCATGCACGTTGCTGCCGCCGCGCCGGTCAGCATTTCCCGCGAGGGCGTGCCCGAAGCCGTGCTCAATCGGGAAAAAGAGATCTATATCCAACAGGCTCTTGATTCCGGCAAACCCCAAGCCATTGCCGAGAAGATGGTGGTGGGCAGGATGGAAAAATTCCTGGCGGAAGTTTGCTTGATGGAACAGAAATTCGTGAAGAATCCCGATCTTTCGGTTCAGGATTTGTTGAACGAGTTGATTGCCAAGATGGGAGAAAATATTTCGGTTAAAAGATTTGCCAGGTTTCAGGTTGGCGTCGAATAAGCATCCAGTTTCCTCTCGTTCATCCTGATTAACGAGGTTGTCATGGCCGTTCAATATCCCCGCGTCTTGCTGAAGTTCAGCGGTGAGGTCCTGATGGGGACCGATGCCTATGGCATTAACACTGATATTTTGCGCTATGTGGCCGAGGAAGTTCGTGAGGTTGTCGCTCTTGGTGTGCAGCCAGGAATTGTCATCGGCGCTGGCAATATTTTTCGGGGAGTCGCTGGCGCCTCGAAGGGTATGGACCGCACCACCGCCGACAATATGGGTATGCTGGCGACGGTAATGAACAGCCTGGCCCTTCAGGATGCTTTGGAGCGCGCCGGTGTTTTCACGCGAGTCATGTCGGCCATTCCTATGCAATCCGTCTGTGAGCCTTATATCCGACGGCGGGCAACCCGGCATCTGGAAAAAGGACGCGTGGTCATTTTTGCCGCCGGCACCGGTAATCCCTACTTCTNNCGCTCCCTGGAGATCGATGCCAACCTGATCATCAAAGCGACCAAGGTCGATGGCGTCTATGACAAAGATCCAGTACGTTTTACCGATGCCGTCAAATATGAGCGCCTCAGCTACGACGAGGTGTTGAATAAAAATCTGCGGGTGATGGATGCCGCCGGCATTGCCTTGGCCAGGGCTGACGGTATGCCGATTATGGTGTTGAACATGAATGTGGCGGGTAATATCCGGCGGGCGGTTTGTGGCGAACGGGTTGGGACGCTGGTGAGCGTGGGCAAGGCCAGAACATAAGGTGAAATTATGCACGCTGTTATTGTTGAAATGTCTGAAAAAATGGCCAAAAGTCTCGATTCATTCAAGAATGAACTGGCTAAAGTGCGTACCGGGCGAGCGTCGCTGGCGCTTCTTGATGGTATCATGGTCAACGCTTATGGTAGCCAGATGCCGGTGAATCAGGTTGGCTCCATTACCATCCCAGAGAGCCGAATGATCGCTATTCAGCCTTGGGATGCGCAGTTATTGCCGGCAATCGAGAAGGCGATTCTTAAATCAGGCATCGGCCTGACCCCGGTTAGCGACGGCAAGGTCGTCCGCCTGAATATTCCGCAGCTCACCGAGGAGCGGCGCAAGGAATTAGTGAAACAGGTGAAGAAAATCGCCGAGGAATTCCGAGTCGCTGTCCGCAATCTTCGCCGCGATGCTATCGAGACCCTGAAGAAGCTGAAAAAGGACAAGGCGATTTCCGAAGACGAGTTGTTCCGTCATCAGGAGGAGGCCCAGAACGAGACCGATTCCCGCATCAAAGAGATTGATAGCATCGCCGCCGTCAAAGAAAAAGAAGTTATGGAAGTATAAGCCGGTGTGGTTTTGTGAACGTTCGTGATGAATAAGGTGACGGAGATTGACCCGGCCCGTTTGCCCAGGCATGTGGCCATTATCATGGATGGCAATGGGCGCTGGGCGGAGAAAAAGGGCCAGCCGCGTCTGTTCGGCCACCGGGCGGGAGCGGAATCGGTGCGGGAGGTCGTCGAGGCCGCCCGTGAGCTGGGTGTCGAAGTTCTTACCCTGTATGCTTTTTCCAGTGAAAACTGGGACAGGCCGCAGCAAGAAGTGTCCGGCCTGATGACCATTTTGAAAAAATATCTGGTCACAGAGCTTACGCGCATGGTGGACAACGGCATCCGCTTACGTTGTCTCGGTGATGTCGGACGGCTGCCGGCCAGTGTGCGCGGAATAATGGATAAAACTATCGGTCTTACCGCCGGCAACCAAGATTTTACCTTGAACCTCGCTCTCAGTTACGGCGCCCGCGACGAAATTGTCCGAGCGGCGCGGCTGCTTGCCGCCGATTGTCTGGCTGGGAAATTAACGCCTGAGGCGATCGGTCATGGACATTTCGCCGATAAGTTGTACACTGCTGGCCAACTTGATCCCGATCTTCTGATCCGTACCGGCGGCGAAGAGCGGGTATCGAATTTTTTGCTCTGGCAGATTTCGTATTCGGAAATCTTTTTCAGCCCCGTTATGTGGCCCGAATTCCGCCGACCACAATTTCTCCAGGCCATTGCTGACTATCAGCATCGTGAGCGGCGTTTTGGAAAAACAGGGGCGCAGTTGCGGGAAGGGTGAACAGCTATGCGACGTGAAGTAACAGGAAGTCTGTTAGTCATTTTCTGGTTGATTCTGCTTCTCTTCGGCAACGCCGGGCAATTCTGGTTGGTCACTCTGATTGTCGCCGGTTTTGCCGCCAATGAATACCTGACCATGCAGTTCCCGGACGGCTTGGCGAAAACGGAGCGGGGGACACTGATTGGCATCATCATTTTGCCGGTGTTTTTTCAAATTCCTGGAGCGGTGGTTATGCCTGTGGCCGCTCATCTTTTCGCGGCATTGTTCTTCTACTGTCTGTACCGTTTCATGTTTTTCAAGAAAGCGCCGATTGATCTGACGAATTTCGGCAAATTTATGTTGGGTCTTGTCTATATCGGCTTGCTGTTTGCCCATTTGCCAATGATTCGTAGTTTGCCCCATGGCGCCGCTTGGGTGCTGATTCTGACGGCGATCACCGCCGGTTCCGACATCGGCGCCTACTATATTGGCCGCTTGCGCGGCAAAACCCAACTCTGCCCGGATGTCAGCCCGGGCAAGACCAAAGAAGGTATGTGGGGTGGCCTTTTGACGGCGATTGTCCTGGTTGTCATCGTTGCCTTGTGTATGCGCGTGCAATTGGGTATTGCCAGTTTAGTCATCCTGACGATTTTCCTGTCCTTTGTCGGCGTATTCGGTGATTTGATCGAATCGGCGATTAAACGGAGCGCTGGCGTCAAAGATTCCGGCACGATTCTGCCCGGTCATGGCGGCGTCCTCGACCGTCTCGATTCGATGATCTTCGTCGCGCCGGTGTTGTACTATTTTCTGATTTGGAATTCGTGAGACGTCTCGCCCTGTTGGGCGCCACCGGATCGATCGGAGTCAACACGCTGGATGTAGTCCGGCGTTTTCCCGATCGTTTCCAGGTGGTTGGCCTCGCTGCCGGACGCAATATCGCTCTGCTGGCGGCGCAGACCGCGGAGTTTTCTCCGGAATTGATTTCGATTCGAGACGAGGCTGATGTGTCACGTCTCAAGGCGATGCTGCCAGTTTCGTGGCGCGGCGAAATTGTCTGTGGCGAGCTGGCCGCCAGTACGGTCGCCGCCATGCCAGCGGCGGATATGACGGTGGTGGCCATGGTCGGGGCGGCGGGTTTGCCGCCAACCATGGCAGCGCTCGCCGCTGGTAAACATATCGCTTTGGCTAACAAAGAAACGCTGGTGATGGCCGGTTCTGTGGTTATGGCTGAGGCGGCGGCCAGAGGTCTCAGCCTGTTGCCGATCGATTCCGAACACAGCGCCATTTTTCAGGCATTACAGGCGGGGAAAAAGACGGAAGTCGANNTGGGACGGAAGTCGCGAAAATCGTGCTGACCGCTTCCGGCGGGCCGTTTTTGGGCAGAACGGCGGCGGCGCTTGAGACAGTGACGGTTGAAGATGCCCTGCGTCATCCCCGCTGGCGGATGGGGAAAAAAATATCCATCGACTCCGCCACCTTGATGAACAAAGCGTTGGAAATCATCGAGGCCCGCTGGCTGTTCGCCATGGCGCCCAGGGACATCGAAGTGCTGGTGCATCCACAGTCGGTGGTGCATTCCCTGGTTGAATTTCACGATGGTTCGGTGATCGCTCAACTGGGGGAGGCTGATATGCGGGTGCCTATCGCCTATGCTTTGTCCTATCCAGAACGCTTACCCCTGAATGTCCCCAGGCTGTCTCTTGCCGAATGGGCGCGGCTGGAATTTTTCCCGGTCGATGGCGAAACCTTTCCGGCCATTGCCATGGCCTATACGGCGCTTGAGGCCGGTGGCGCCGCACCGGTGACGCTGAACGCCGCCAACGAAGTGGCGGTTGATGCCTTTTTGCGGGGGCGGATCGCCTTTTCGGCGATTACGCAGGTGGTTGCCGAAGCCTTGCAGCATTACGATGCCACTGCCGATTCCTATGAGGCGGTTCTGGCCGCCGACCGATCAACCCGTATCTGGGTGGAAAGGTACATAAAAAAACTTCCTTCCGCCTGAAACAGTGCTTACCGCGCTGGTTTTATTTGACAGCAGCAGGTATTTCCGAACGCTTTCCCGAATATTTCAGCAGATTCCACCCAAACAATGACCACCGTTCTCGCCTTTATCATTGTCCTCGGCTTGCTTATTTTTGTCCATGAGTTCGGCCATTTCCTCGTAGCCAAAGCCTGTGGCATCCGAGTTTTAAAATTTTCTCTGGGTTTCGGGCCACGCCTNNTTTTCTCTGGGTTTCGGACCACGTCTCGTTGGCAAAACAATCGGCGGTACCGAATATCTGCTGTCGGCCTTTCCGCTTGGGGGCTATGTCAAAATGCTCGGTGAAAACCCCGATGACGGGGAATTGTCGCCGGAAGACCGCGCCGCCTCTTTTTCTCACAAGGCGGTGTGGCAGCGTTTCCTCGTTGTTTTTGCCGGGCCAGCCTTCAACTTTCTTTTTACCATCGCCCTGTTCTGGCTGATGTTTCTGGCCGTTGGCGTGCCCAATGCGGTGGACTCGACCGTCATCGGCCAGGTCAACCCTCATTCTCCGGCGGCCCAAGCTGGTTTGCAAGCGGGAGACCGCATCATCGCCATTGACGGCAACACCGTCAATGGGTGGCAGGATGTGCTGAACGCCGTTACAGTCAGCAGCGGCAAACCGCTGACCATCGCCATCCGGCGTGGCGCGGCCAGCCAGCAGGTGGCGGTAACGCCCGCGATTGACAGCGTAAAAAATATTTACGGCGAAGAGGTGGAAAAACGCTACATGATCGGCATCGTCAAGGACGATGAGATGCGTTTGGTGCGAGTTGGCTTGATCCAGGCCTTTGTCGATGCTTGCCAGCAGAGCTGGATGTATGTCGAACTGACCGTCACTGGTTTCGTCAAAATTCTGCAGAATATCATCCCGGCTTCCGAGCTGGGCGGGCCAATCCTCATTGCCCAGATTGCTGGTCAGCAGATGGAGCGTGGTTGGATGAATCTTTTCTACTTTATGGGCTTGCTCAGCGTCAACCTGGCGGTGCTCAACCTGTTGCCGGTGCCGGTTCTGGATGGCGGCCATCTCTTCTTCCTGACTTTGGAAGGCATTCGCCGTAAACCCATGGCCGAGCGCGCTCAGGTGGTGGCCCAGCAGATTGGCCTGGCGTTGTTGGGGATGCTGATGGTTTTTGTCTTTTATAACGATATCGTCCGGCTTTTCCATTGACCGCTTCCCCCGCTCTCATTCTGGCGATTGACACCTCGACGCCGGTCGCCTCAGTGGCCATTACCAGCGGTACGCTCGCCGCCGGTACGGTGCGGGCGGTTTTTTCCTGGCGTGGCGCTGTCAGCCATTCCAGCCGTCTGCTGACGGTGGTCGAGACGATGATGGCCGAAGCCCGTATTGGTTTCAGCGATTTGGCCGGTTTCGCCATTGGCCTTGGCCCGGGCAGTTTCACAGGACTGCGTATCGCCATGGCCACGGTCAAAGGTTTAGCGGTAGCGACAGGATTACCGCTGTACGGCGCCTCAAGCCTTCATTGTCTGGCCGCGGGTATCGCCGGTGATGGTCAGGTCTTGGCTATCGCCGACGCTCGAAAAAAAGAGGTTTACGCTGGCCGTTACCGGATTGCCATCGGCAAGACGCCGGAACGGCTGGGTAACATTGTCGCCATTGATCCGGAGCGGATCGGCGCTTTGCTTGATGCTCCCTGTCTTTTTGTCGGTGATGCCGTGCCAATCTATGACGAATTGTGGCGGCGGCAGTTGGGCGAACGCTATCAGGCGGCGCCCGCTTGCTGCCATTTCCCCTCGGCGGCGGCGCTGGGACTTCTGGCTGGCGAACAACATAACCAGAGTACGGCTTTGCCGCTGGCGGCGGTGGCGCCGCTCTATGTCCGCGCTTCCGACGCTGAACTGAATCTCGAACAGGCGTCCGGGAGTATGCGGCCCCTTTTGCAAAAATCATGAATATTTCTCGCAAACCCAGCCGCGTCATTTGCGTTGGCGGTCTCGCCATCGGCGGCGGCCATCCTATCGCCGTCCAGTCGATGTGCAACACCCGTACCGACGATGTGGCGGCGACGGTGGCGCAGATCCGGCGGCTGGAGGCGGCGGGCTGCGAACTGATCCGCGTTGCCGTGCCGGATCAGGCAAGCGCCAAAGCGATATAAGCTATTCGCGAGGCCATCCATATTCCCTTGGG
>DOMU01000216.1 GCA_003509305.1 Desulfobulbaceae bacterium
ATGGGGAGGATAGAACTGTGCCAGCCCGGGGGAACAAAAAAAGACAAAACCCAAACCACATATTTGAACCAGGCCAGCACCGCCAGGTTGCAGGCGACAAGCAACGACACTGTCAGGCGTGGCCATGATGTTTTGCTGAGAAGCAGCCCGCCGCCATAGTTGAAGAAACCTAACGCAAGCAAGAGCAGCACATTGCGTGCTTCGCCCCAGGTATAAAAAATCAGGCTGACTGAAAGCAGGACGACATTGCGCCAAGCCGCCGTTGTCAAACGGTGGGCTACGAAATTGGCCACCAGAAAAAGTGGCAGAATACAGAACAGGAAGGTGAGGGACGAAAATACCATAGAGCTAATGCTACTTCACGGGCCTGAAACCATCTAAATGAAAGAGGGCCGCGCCGGTAAAAGTGTACTTTGTCGATAGATCGAGATTTGTTGGAAAGACAGCAACGAAAAACCAGATACACATTATTTAATAGAAATTTTTGCCGGTATCTCGTCAATCTGGCTTTTTGCCGTCAAACCCGCCATTTCCAAGGTACATATCCGGCCAGTTATCGTTGCCGGTATGGAAGGTCATCCGCTCCGCCGTTCCGGTGGGGGAACCGATGGCCCAGACGAATATCTCATAATCGGCCTGGTCGTGCTCGTGGCCACCGCTGCTGGCGCCGTAGATGAGGAATTTACCGGTATTGTCCACCTTGGGGAAATATTCGTGACTGTATTCGCCCGGAAAATCGAACCATTTTTCACTCTTCCAAGTGTTTGGATCAATGCGCTTGAAAACGTTTGTCTGTTTGCCGTCGTGACCGACATCATGACCGACATGGTAAAGGTACGCCGAATCCGGACCCCAGAAAATTTCACAGCTATCTTCGCCGAGACGAAGCAATTCCTTTCCCGGTTGAATCACAAACACGGTCGGCATCGGCGCCCGCATAGCTGTGGCCAGCATCCGCCGCTCGTCACTCCATGAAGGAGTTTGTAATTCAGTGTCGGCTGGGACGGGAATATTTTTTCCCGCTGCCGCCAGAATATGTTCTTTACCGGTGGCGAGGAAATACTCCGCTACCTGGTTGCCGTTTTTCTGGTAGCGGATCGATCGCCCGTCCTTCGACCAGGTCGGTGCCGTGGAGTTTTGAGCGATAATCCTTTCCTCGCCGCTTTGCAGATTGAGCAAGATGACATCCCAGGCAACAAAATTTCGCTGAGAGACATAAACCTCATGCGCCCTGGCAAAGACAATGGCCTCACCGGTCGGGGAAATGCGCGGATAGTATTCGGCATGAGGATGGGTGGTCAGGCGGCTTATCTCACGCTCTGGCAGCGTCATCTTCAGGATGTCATGGTTGCCGAAACGATTGCTTGACCAGACAATGAAACCTTTTTTTTCGGCAAGGGCCGTGCCGGTCGCCGGAGCGGTCCCCTCAAGGGCATGTCCGGGCGGCGGCGGGGTGAAACTGCCGAGTTTCTTCAAACCCCTGAGTTGATAAGCGAAAAATCCCAGGCCAAGGATCAGTACCGCCAGCGTCAACACCCAGGCTATTCTGTTTTTTTTCGCCGTTTTCACCATGCCTGCCGCCTCTCGTCCGCGCCTGGCCGTGACCCAGGAAAAGACGAGCAGGGCGGCGATGCCCAATGTGTAGTCAACGCCCTGGCTCCAGAGGTGAATGGCCAGCATGATCAGAAGAGCCGCGGTCTTGTTGGCGCCGAGGGCGATTAGGGCCAGCGAGCCGCCAAATTCGTAGGAGCCGAAGCCCATGAAGGCGGGAACCGGCAGGGCGGCGCCAGCCTCGCCGCTGAGTAAAGCCGCCAGTGCCGTGCCGATACTGGTATCGATATCGGAAAATTCCGGCAAAACAATCCCCAAGAAAAGAGCGTATAAGCCAAGATATTTGCAGATTCTTACTCCCAGGGAAAGGAGAAGAGTCTTGCCGACAATACCTGCCTGGGCAGCCTGACGCAACGCCTCGACCGTGTCGTTGAACAATTTGACCAGTTTGCCGAGATATTTCCACTGTTCGGCCTGAAGAGCATCAAGGGAAGAGCGTATTTTCCCGGCCAGGGGAAATAGGGCCGCCACCGCCGCCAGGCAAAACAAAAATATGGCGATCAGCGTTCCCAGCATCCAGGGTTGGTATTTCCCGTCAAAGAGCTGGAAAAAAATCAGGGCGATTAACAGAATCCCCAGGGCGATCATGTCGAACAGAAAAGAAAGCGACAGGGCCGATAAGCAATTGCCGGCGCCGACCCGATATCCCCGGTTCAGCATGGCGACGAAAGTCAGTTCGCCGAGCCTGGCCGGCAGCAGATCGACAAACATGCTCCTGGTGAGGGTAACGGTAAAGATATGGAAAAAACCGGGAATGTTGTCCTCGCCGGTTTTGAGGATCATCTGGTAGCGCAGGGCGCGCAGGCTATTCTGCGCAAAACCGGCGACGACATACAAAGCGATGAAGAGCAGGTTGGCCGAGGCCAGCAGGCGCGCCAGGCGTGGCAGAAACTCGGCGCTGGTGGAACTGAAAGCGTGAATCAGGACGCTCAGCATCAACAAAGAAACGCCGATGGACAAGAACAGAGACCAGGCAAAACGGGGCTGCACGAACACCTCCTTGTAAGGTGGTATTTGAGTTGAGCCAGGATTGATTCTGGCAAACTGTTTTTTGATTAAGAACGGTTTTGATACCCAGAAAGTGTTTCCTCTGGCAGCCAGTTTTCATCCATGATTTCGGCGAATGTCCATGGGCAGGTCTCTGGGAAAACGTCCAGATTCGTTTCTTGGATCGCCTGTTCCACCGCTTCAAGCCACACCTTATTCCACCATACCATCTCGGTAAGTCTTGCCTTCAGACTTGGCGTTTCTTCCAGGGTGATCAGCAATCGTTTTCGCTGCGTTTGAATAGTTCGGCGCCAACTGTTTCCCCGCCGTTCCGGCTGATATTGCCATTTCAGCAGGTGTGCCAGCAATACGGCCATGCGGCTGATCAGTTCGCGTTGTTCGCTTTTGCCCACGTCCTCAATCTCCTCAGCGATGTTTGCAATGTCAATAAGGTCAAAACGGCCAGCCCGTAGTAGCCGGGCCTGCTCGTTTGCCCAGGCGACGATGTCTTGTTCGTATTGGGCGCTCATAACTCTCTCCATGTTATAGAGGCATGTCTGTGCGATAACGCGCTATTTTCGCCGGAACACCGAGGCAGATGGCGTTTTTTGCAATATCTCTGGTGACGACCGCCCCGGTGCCGGCGATGCTGCCGCTTTTCATCGTTACGCCGCCGAGCACGCTGACACCGGCGCCAAGCCAGACGTTATTTTCTAGCCTGACGCCACTGTCGGCTTTATTTCCCTGTAATCGAATCGGGATATCGGGGGCGTCGGTGTGATAGCTGCCGCCGGCGATAAGCAGACAGCGCTGGCCGAGAATACAGTCGTCACCGATGGCAATGGGGCTGCCGATAACCGATTGAATAATGGTGTCGGTATTGATGCCGACATCGTTGCCGATAAAAACCGTGCCGCCGCTTTTGGCGGCGATATTCACGTTGTTGGCGAGCATGACGTTATCGCCGATGGTGATGGCGCGGCCAGGCTCGCCGCGTCCGTCGAGCAGACAGTTTTCGCTGATCACCACTTTGCTTCCCAGAATGATATCGCCAGGATGTCTGACCGTTATATTTTTGCCGAAGGCGCAGCCTTTGCCGCAGCCGCCGAACATCTTCGGCCAGAAAATACGCCGCAGCAGTAATCCAAGGGCGCCGGGAATGGGCGCCAGCCACATGCACCATTCAAAATAAAGCAAGGCCCACAGAGAACCGCGACCGACAATGGTGTCTTGATATTTGCCGGCCAGCGAGCCATGCCCGGTGATGGAATCATGGGTTTTTTTCATTGTTCAAAAAAGCGGTTATGCCAGATGGCGATATTCAAAAGCGCCCACAGGATATGGTTGTGGTTGTGGCTGGCGGCCAGATGTTCGTCGATCAGGCGGTTGACGTAGTCGGTGTTCATCGTCTCGCGGATGAGTGGCGAATCATTCAGGTGGGAAACCAGATAATCCTTCAGTTCGCCGCGCAGCAGGTGTTTGACCGGCAGACTATAGCCTTGTTTACCGCGGTGAACCACCTTTTCCGGCAACAGGCCCTTTAAGGCGGCCCGGAAAATGTATTTGGTGGTCATGCCGCGCAATTTCCAATCGCCGGGGAGCTTTGCCAGAAATTCGACGAGAACATGGTCGAGCAGCGGCACGCGGATTTCAAGTGAACTGGCCATCGACATGCGGTCAACCTTCATCAGCACCGAGTCGGTCATCATGTAGCGCATGTCGAGATAGATTTCCCGGTTGATGCGGTCACCGGCGTCGCAGCGCTGGCCGTACTCACGGACCAGGCGGAAGGGATCGAGCCACATGTTGGCCCGGCTTTTTGCCGAGAGCAGGTGGGCTTCCAGGTCGCGGTTGAAAAAATACTGCCAGCGCAGATGCTGGCCGCCGGCATCGAGATTGGCGCCCTCAACGAAGCGTTTCAGCATGTTGATGGCGCCCTTCTTTTGCGGGCGGTCGGGCAGTTTGGCGACGAGGCGGCCAATGATGTTTTCCCGGACCGCTTTCGGCAGCAAAGAGAAGTAATCGTTCAGGCGGCTGGCTTTGAAGCGGTCATAACCGGCGAAGCTTTCGTCGGCGCCCTCACCGGAAAGGCAGACCGTCACCTGTTCGCGCGCCTGCTGGCAGAGCAGATAAAGCGGTACGGTCGATAAGTCGGTCATCGGCTCATCGAGATGCCACAGCGTTTTCTCGACATAATCGGCCTTCAGCGAATCGAGCATCAGTACCTGATGTTCGGTGTGGCAATGCCGGGCGACAATTTCGGCATAGTCCAGTTCGCTGAAGGATTTATCCTCATAACCGATGGTGAAGGTGCGCAAAGGGCCGTTGATATGGCGGCGCATCAAAGCGACGATACAACTGGAATCGAGGCCGCCAGAGAGGAAAACGCCCAGTGGCACGTCACTCATCAGGTGGCTTTTAACCGCGAAATCGAGCTGCCCGCGCAGCTCTTCCACCGCTTCGTCAAAGGTGAGGCGGTTTTCGCCGGGGTGGAAATGCAGATCCCAGTACTCTTTCACCTGGATTTGCCCGTTCTCGAAAAGCAGATAATGGCCAGCCGGAAGTTTTTCGATACCGGCGAACATGGTTTGGGGCGCCGGGACAAACTCGAAACCGAGGTAATCGTACAGCGCCTGATAGTTGATGTGCCGGGGCAGGCGCCGGTCTTCGAGAATGGTTTTGATTTCCGAGCCAAAGAGCAGGCGGCCTTCCTGGAAGGCGTAATACAGCGGCTTGATGCCGATGCGGTCCCGCGCCAGCAGCAATCTTTTCCGCCGCGCATCCCAGATGGCGAAGGCGAACATGCCGCGCAATTTTTGCAGGCAATCCTCGCCCCACTGTTCGTAGCCGTGCAGGACGACTTCCGAATCGGCCTGGCTGCGGAACTTGTGTCCCAGTCTTTCCAGCTCCTGGCGCAGAGCGCGGAAATTGTAGATCTCGCCGTTGACAACCAGGACGATCGACCCGTCTTCATTGAACATCGGCTGGCCGCCGTTTTCACTGAGATCGATAATCGACAGCCGCCGGAAGGCGAAGCTCATCTCATCGGAAGAAAAAAAACCTTCCTGGTCGGGGCCGCGATGGACGATTTGTGCCGCCATCCTTGCCGCCAGTTCCTCGTCCCGCCAGTTGAAACCGCAGATGCCGCACATTGTTTATTTCATTGGGTAGAGATTCACCCTCACTCCCTCCGGCGGCTGTCGCCGCCACCTCCCTCGGCGAGGGAGGCTGATTTACCGGCTTCGCCGGCAGGGGGAGAGGGACAATATATTCATCAAAGAAAGCTTAAAATCCAGATGGATTATTCTAAGGTGTATCTGGAGAGCACCTGAATCCAGATGATTTATCCGAAGAATCATCTGGCGAATACTCATTCCCCGATGAATTATTCTAAAGTCCAGCGGGGAAATGAGGGCGGCCAGGTTTCAAGAGAGGAATCCTTCCTGCCGGTACCACTCCCCAGTGCGTTTCAGCCCTTCGTCGAGGCCGATTTTCGGCTGATAGCCCAGCTCCTTTTTGGCTTTAGCAATGTCGAAGGCGCGGTTCTGCCGGTACCAGTCCACACGCCGCGGAAAAATGGGGGGCGTGATGTGAAAGGGCGAGCAGATTTTTTCGCAGATATATCCGGCGACAACCAGCGGCATGACCGGGAAATGGGGAATTTTCACATCGACGCCCAAAGCCTTGCCGGTACGGCGCACCAAATCTTCAATTTCGACGTATTCCTCGTCGGCGATCAGATAGGCCTGGCCCGCGCCTTTGCCCGGTTCCATGGCCAGCATAAAAGCGTCGATCAGGTTGTCGATATACAAGGGGTGATAGTAGGTTTTGCCCGAGCCGAACATCGGGAAGAATCCCCTGTTCACCCGTTTGAAAATCATGAAGAAGCGTTCGGGGTCACCGGGGCCGTAAATGGCCGCCGGGCGGAAAATCACCGTCTCCATGCCTTTGGCGTGATATTCCAGCACCAGCGGTTCGGCTTCATATTTGGTTCTCTGGTAATAGTCGGCGGGCTGAATCGGGGCGGTTTCAGCCGCCGGTGGATGATCAACGTTGCCGTGCACGCCGCAGGTGGAGCAATAGACGAATTTCTTGACGCCGGCTGACAAGGCTTCTTCGAGAACGATGCGCGTTCCTCCGACATTGATCTCATCATAGTAAGTGTTGGGTACGTTCAATTCCCGGAAGGCCGCCGCCAGATGGTAGACAATTTCCACCCCGGCCATGCATTTTTTCACCACTTCGCGCTCGGTGACGCTGCCGATGACCACCTCGGCACCCCAGTCCCGGATTTCCTGGGTTTTCAGACCCTCGTGATAGTCCAGGCTGATAACCTCGTGTTTCAGATCGAGCAGGCGTTTGACTAATGCCTTACCGGTGAATCCGGTGCCGCCAGTAACCAGAATCTTCATTTTCTCCCTCGTGCGGCAGATGACAATATTGCCCAGCCGGCGAAATTTGAATAAAAAAACAGTAATCCCACAGTATGTTTGCCGGATTACTGTTTATCTCCTTTTTTATAAAAGGAATGCCAGGTAATCAACGCCAGGATATGTCAGGGGAATCCAATTCGGGGGAAAATAGAAACCCTCACTGTATTTCGGCTGTAACCAGCCCTCCTGCATATACCATTCGGCAACGCCGCGCAAACCCGTTTTGTTGTTGTGGCGGGGCTGATAACCCAGGATCCGTCGCATTTTATCCACGGAAAATGAGCGGTCTTTCGAGTAGAAGGCGACGCGCCGCCGGTAGATTGGCGGCTCGATGCGCAGGGGCTTGCAGATCGCCTCGCAAAGATCGCCAGCCCAGAAGAACGGTGTGATCGGCAGCCGGACGATGCGGCTTTTCACGCGGAAATGCCGGGCGACGATGGTGGCGATGTCGGCGGTGGCGATAGCCTCATTGGCGCCGATGATGAAGGCCTGGTCGCGCGCCGCCGGATGGGTGGCGGCAAGGATGATGGCGTTGGTGAGATCATCGACATGGACCAGATGCACCAGGCATTTCCCCTGGCCGAGCAGCGGAAAAAACGGCCCGGTGGCCATTTTGAACAGTTTGAGAAAACGTTTTTCTCCGGGGCCGTAAATCCCGCAGGGGCGGATCACCGTATAGTCAAGATTGTTCCCGGCGGCGAATTCCTTCAGCCACAGTTCCGCCTCGAGCTTGGTTTTCTGATAATCATCATCCGGGGCGAATGGCGCGTTTTCGTCCGCCGGCGGGTTATCGACATGACCGTGGACGCCAATCGTCGAAACCTGCACCAACCGCCGGAAATCCGGGTTGGCCACCGCCGCTTCGGCGAGCAGGCGCGTGCTTTTCACATGGATGTTCCAGTAGTCCTGGTAAGTGCTTTTGGCGTCGCGGAAGGCGGCGGCCAGATGAAAAATATACTGCCGGCCGCTGGCGGCCTCACGAATCAGAGCTTCGTCATGCACCTCGCCGCGGAACCAAGTGATTGGCAAATCGGCCAGCGGGCCGATGTTCGACGATGCGCGGGCCACGGCGGCAATACTGACACCGGCCCGGGCCAGTTTTCTCACCAGGTTCTGGCCGGTGAAGCCGGTGGCGCCAGTGACGAGAACCGGCGTTCCCGGAGCTATATTGTAACTATTGTATGTCATGATCTGAATCTCCTTCGCGGTTGAAACAAGCGACAAACATAGTTTTTTTTACCGTTTGCCGCAAGCCTTAGCGCAAACTTTGCCGATATAATAGCGCCTCAGGTTATTATCAGGTAAAATGACGGCGTCGCTTTTCCGCAAGAATGATTCCCCGCCGCCATCTCCCGCAGGAGAATTTCCATGCCGTTTTTGCGTTTCATCTCCCATCCCGCCGCCGCTATCTTTTTGTTGTTAACGCTTGCCGCCTGCTCAGACAGTGACAAAAACGCCGTGCCGAAAAACGCCGCCGTGCCGGTAACTACCGCCATCAGCCACGAGGCCGACACGCCCGTGATCATCGAGGCCACGGGCCGCGTCGAAGCTTCGGAGACCGTCGGCATCCGCGCCCGCGTCAGCGGCACCCTGGAA
>DOMU01000090.1 GCA_003509305.1 Desulfobulbaceae bacterium
GAACGCCGCCTGCTCTACGTCGCCGCCACCCGCGCCCGCAAACATCTCTGGTTCACCTATCCAAGCGAATTGATGACGCCCGACCGCATGTTCATGCGGGTGGCGATGTCGCCTTTTTTAGGGGAAATTCCACCGCATCTCTACGAACGCCTGCGTTCACGTGAAATGCCGGCGCCAGTGGTTTTCACCAGGCCAACCGTCACCGCCAGCGCGAAAACAATGACCGAAGCAACCGAGGCCGATCTGTGCCCAGGCCGCCGCGTCAGTCACGCCTTCTTCGGCGCCGGCACCGTGGCATCGCTCAGCGGCGAGAAGAAACTCGATGTCCATTTCGATCGCCACGGCCTGAAAACCCTGCATCTCGATTACGCCAAGTTAACCCTTTTATAAAATGGGCGATTTGCCCTGTCCGGTGAAGTCATGAATTTTAGCCAAGCGGAAAGCTATCTCAATACCTTACAGATGCACAAAATCAAGCTGGGCCTGAAGGCAATGCAGTCCTTCCTGGCAAAAGTCGGCAGCCCGGAACAGCGTCTGCGTTTCGTCCATGTCGCCGGCACCAACGGCAAGGGATCGGTCTGCGTCACGCTTTTGACCGCCCTGCGACAGGCAGGTTTCACCGTTGGCATGTACACCTCGCCGCATTTCAGCACGGTGCGCGAGCGCATCCGCCTGAACGACGAATATATCCCGGAAGCGGAATTCGCCGAACTCGCGGCAAAAGTCATTGAGGTTCTGGCCGAGGAAGCAATCACCTACTTCGAGTTCGTCACCGCCGTGGCCCTCTTGTGGTACGAGCGCAAACAGCCGGATCTGGTTATCCTGGAAACCGGCATGGGCGGACGCCTCGACGCCACCAACGTGGTGACGCCGCTCGTTTCGCTGATCACAAGCATCAGCATGGACCATCAAGCCTACCTGGGCGACACTTTGGCCGCCATCAGCGCGGAAAAGGCCGGCATCATCAAAGGCAATATCCCGGTGGTTGTGGCTGGCGGCGCCAGCGAGGTCGTCAAAGTATTGACGGATACCGCCAAGACGAAACAGGCGCCCCTGTATCTTTTGGGGCGGGATTTTTCCTATGTCAACGAAAACGGTACACTCTGGCGCTGGTGTGGCCAAACGGCTCCGTTGAGCGGCGAGATACCTGGCCTCCGCTGCGCCATGAAAGGCGCCTATCAGCATGAAAATGCGGCAATGGCCATTGCCGCCATCAAACTTCTGGCCGGACACGGTTTCGCGGTTGATGACGACAGCCTGCGGGCGGCGCTTCTCGCCGTGCGCTGGCCGGGCCGGCTGGAATTTTTCCGGCTATCGGGCGATGCCTTGCATCAGGCGTTGCCCGGTATCGGTGCCAGCAGCGTCCAATTTCTCCTCGACGGCGCCCATAATGCCGATGGCGTCGCCAAACTGGCCGCCACCCTGCGCCAGGATTATGCCGATCTGCCCCTGACTCTGCTTTGGGGGGCGATGAGCGACAAGGATATCCGCGCCGGTCTCGCTTGCCTGGCGCCATTATGCGAACGAGTGATTTTAACCCGCGCCGAAGGCGAACGGGCCGCCGAACCGGAACAGCTTTTGGCCTGCATGCCGGAAGAAGAGCGCCATAAGGCCATTCTCGCGCGTCGGCCCGCTGAAGCCCTCGCCAAAGCCATTAGCCTCCTGGCTGGAGGAACTGGCCTGGTGGTCATCGCTGGTTCCTTGTATCTGCTGGGAGAATTGCGCCCGATACTGCTTGGAGAAATCGCCTGATGGATGATTTCTCGGATATTTTCTTCAGCGCCCCCGACGCGGCCACCATCCGCCGGGAGCGCCAGAAGGCCAGGGAGTTGCGTAAAACCCGCTGGTGGCAGCAAAAAACCGCCGCTGGCCGCTGCCATTATTGTGGGCGCGTCTTCGCCCACGCCGAGCTGACCATGGATCATTTGGTACCGCTGGCGCGTGGTGGCAGAAGCACGAAAGGCAACCTGGTGCCAGCCTGCAAGGACTGCAACAACCGCAAGAAAACCCTGCTGCCGCTTGAATGGCGGGACTATCTCGAACGCCTGCGAAAAAATCCGGCCTGAATAAAAGCTGCTGCGGCAACCCTTCCCGAAGCGAAATTATGCCACATCGTCGAAGCGGCAGCTGAGCTTCAGCATATCCTCCTCAAAAACGGTCTTGACTTTATACGGCAGCGTTTTGAACAGGCCAACCATCGGCCTGTTGCTCGGCACGGTGTAGGCAACAAAACCGGTGATACCATTATCCCGCGCCGCCTCCGACAGCTTGGCCATCAGCAGTTTTCCCAAGCCCTTGCCCTGAAATTCCCTGCTTGTTGAAAAGGCCACCTCGGCCATATTGCTATCGGCATCAAGCAGGTATTCGCCAATCGCCACCACCTTTTCAAAGCCGGGTTCGCCAACCAGGGCGATCAACGACAGGTCATGCAAATAGTCGATCTGGGCCACTGTATCGACATCCTTGTGACTGAAACTGGTCTTCTCATGGAAGAAGCGGGTCAGCACATCGTCCTTTTCCAAGGTGTAGTAATGCTCCTGAATCCGCCGCTCGTCGGTTGGCCGAGCCGGGCGTATGGCGATCGAAACGCCATCGCGCTTAATATCCTCTTCCAGATGCAGCGGATAAATGGCCTTGCTGCTAGCGCCAAGTTTACGGTCTTTACTGATCAGGCCCTGTTCCTTGGCCGCCTCGAGCAATTCATCGCGGAAATCGGGGTGGGCGATGCTGATCATGGCCATGGCCCGTTCTTGCAGACTTTTACCGATCAGATTGGTGACACCGTATTCGGTGGCGATGAAATGAACGTCACCGCGCGGTACGGTCACCGGGGCTTCGCTGATACGTGGAATAATGGCACTCTTGCCGTCGTAGGTGTTGGTTGACAGCACAAAAAGAATAGACTTGCCGCCGTTGGAACCCCTGGCGCCGCGCACGAAATCGACAATGCCGCTGACCCCGGCAAAGAGGGTGGCGCCCGTCGCTTCCGCCTGCACCTGACCAGTCAGATCGATGGCGAGAGCGCGGTTGATGCTGACCATCTTGTTATGACGGGCGATGATGAAGGCGTTGTTGACATAATCAGAGGGATGGAACTCGAGCGCCGGATTGTCGTGCATGAATTCATAGAGATTCTTGCTGCCCAAAGCCGCCGAGGCGACCAGCTTGTCCTCGTTGAAGCCCTTACGACGGTTGTTGAGGACTCCCATGGCATAGAGATGCATCGCATCTTCAGTCAGGTATTGCGAATGCAGTCCCAGGTCGTTTTTATTTTGTAAGGCATGCACCGTGGCCTGGGAGGTGGCGTCGAGGCCAACCTGAATGGTCGAGCCATCCTCGACCAGCCGCGAGATGTGCTGGCCGATCTGGATGGAAACATCGGACGGATCAAGTACAGGAATGGTAAGAAGGTCTTCCTCAAACTCGACCAGATAATCGACCTGGTTGACGTGGATGAACCCCCGCCCCATGACCCGCGGCATCCGTGGATTGATCTGGGCGATGACCATACCCGCCGATAACGCCGCCGCTTGGGTGACATCGACGGAAACGCCCAGACTCATCCAGCCGAAGTCATCCGGCGGTGACACCTGAATCAAAGCGACATGGATCGGCATCCGGCGGCTGGTAAAAAGGCTTGGTACCAGAGACATGTTCATCGGCGTGATGAAGCGCCGGTCCTGCGCCAGCTTGGGGGCGCTGGTCGAACCGAGATAGATATTGCGGATATTCAGGCTCGAGTCGTTCGAGCGGTTGGCGATTTCCGCGAGCGACGCCGTGTCGCTGCTCAGCATCCGCACCACCTCGACGCCGGAAAGATACTGTGCGTAATCCGCCAGGGCGCGCGCCAATTCCTGCGGCACCCCACAAGCCGAGCCAAGAAAAACCCGCTGGCCATTTTTGATCTGACGAATCGCTTTATCGGCGGAACAAAGCTTCGAAAGATAGGTATCCGCCCAATAAATGGAGCTGGCCATGATATTGCCCCCGTGATAAGGTTGGTAAGCGGGATTATTGGAACCCCTGTTGTATTTTTTTATGATAGCATATACGCTTAAATGCGTGTGATTCGGATATTTTTTTTCAGTATTACTGATAAATACCCATAGGACACCGGCGAAAACACAAAAGGCGTGGACGCCCAGGTTTTCCTGACGTAACCGGGAACCGCCGCCAAGGTCAGGGGAAATCGATCACGGCGTTCACCTCGACAATCTGCGCTTCCACGACTTTAAGGGAAAATAGCGGGCTGTTTCTTCCCCGGCCAAGTCAAGCGCTTTGCAGGATAACCGCATTGGCGCTAAACAGTATCCGTGCTGGATCACCCTCTTTCAAGCCAAGACGGAGGAAACCCGGGGTGGACAGCACAGCACAGAGTTCAGCGCCGTCGGCCAGCCGTACCGCGCATTCGGTATTGACACGCCCGGCTTCGATTCTGACAATGACGCCTTCGCGCTGGTTGTCGGCGCTGCTGTGGCCGGGCCGGTCACAAGACTCTAAGATGAGCCAGGGCGCTTTAACCTCCGCCGTTGCCAGCATCCCCAGGCGCAGTCCCAGGCGCTCGGCGCTGGCGCGGGTGATTATCGCGAAAATGCTTTCGCCGTCCGGTGTCGCCAGTTCAACCAAAGTCTGTACCTCGCCCTCGCGCAATGCGCGCACTTTACCAAAAAAGCTGTTGCGGGCACTCGTCAGGCGCGCCGATTCGCGCTCCATGTAAAGGCGAGTCGCCTCCCGCATGTCCTCGTCGGAGAAAGAAAGATAGGCGGTGGTCAGATTCGGCGAGGAATGCCCTAACAGACGCTGCACCGCTGGCAACGGCAGATTGCCACGCATCAGTTCCACTGCTCTGGCCCGGCGGATCATCTCCGGACCGCCCCGCTTTTTGTCGAACCCACAGGCGGTGGCCCGTTCATAGAATTTCCGCCGTATAAAACCCGGATCAACGGCAAAATATTTGATTGCCGCCGCCCCTTTTTCTTCTGAACCGGATGAGGGCAAGACTTCTCGCAGACGGTGGGCCAGTTCCTCGGAAATCCGCACTTCCCGGCCATTACTCTCACCACTATGAAAACGGATGCTCTGACAGGCGGCATCAATATCTTCTCCGGTCAGGGATAAAACCTCGCTGAGTTTGGCGCCGGTATAGCGGATAAGAAGAAAAATCGCCAGGATACGGCGACGCGCCGCCTGGCTTTTCTCTCCCCTCACCTGGGCGGCCCAGTTTTGGTAAGACTGTTCCAGTTCCGCCAACTGGCCGGTATTCAGCACATCGCTGTCCGGCGGCAAGGTAATGATTCGGCTCTGATCCATATGCGAATCCCTGGCAAAGAAACTTTCAAAACGCGATTTTCATCATATTCGTGTCTTTTTCTTGACGTGAACGCATAAACGGGGGTACAGAAAAAAAGACATGAAAATATTTTTTTTCGTGACAATTGATTCACCTTCAGGAGGCTGGCATGGTTTTCCCCATCTCTGGTGTCGAAGTTTCGCCTTTCATCCCGCCGCTGATGGCCTTTGTGGTTTCGTTTTTCGCCTCAATGGGAGGGATATCCGGGGCTTTTCTCCTCCTGCCTTTTCAGATGTCGGTGCTTGGCTATACCCATCCGTCCGTCAGCGCCACCAACCAGCTTTACAACGTGGTCGCCATTCCAAGCGGCGTGTACCGCTTTATCAAGGAAAAACGCATGGTCTGGCCGCTGACCATTGCGGTGGCGGCCGGCACCTTGCCTGGCGTACTCATAGGGGCATACGCCCGTGTGGTCTGGCTGCCCGATCCCAGGCGGTTCAAACTCTTCGCCGGGGCTGTCCTTATGTACATAGGCGTCAGGCTGATATGGGATATGTTGAGAAAATCCGCGGCTAAACCCGCGGCCCAGGGGATCCGGAAAGCGGATGCCGCTCAGTCTTCCGAAGTGAAGACGCTGGAATTCTCCATACAGCGTATCTCCTATGCCTTCCAAGGCGAAACCCACACCTGTCCTACGATGGGAATTTTCATACTCAGCTTCATTGTCGGCATTATCGGCGGCACCTACGGCATAGGCGGTGGCGCGATTATCGCTCCCTTCTTCGTGGCATGGTTTCGTCTGCCCATACACACTATCAGCGGCGCGACCCTGATGGGCACCCTCCTGACCTCGGTGGCGGGAGTACTCTTTTATATGCTGATCGCGCCCTTTTTCCCGGAACAGTCGGTGGTCCCGGACTGGCAGCTTGGCCTTTTATTCGGCATAGGCGGTATGGCGGGTATGTACTGCGGCGCCCGCTGTCAGAAGTTTGTTCCGGCAACAGCCATTAAGTGGATGCTGGGTTTAGTCCTCGTCGGCACGGGCGTCAAATACCTGGTGGAATTTTTCCGCTGAGGCCGGGAACAACACAGGGGGAAGAATAGCGTATTCTTCCCCCTGGTAAGTTGCAAACGCTGGCGCGGAAGCCAGCGCTCAAAACAACCGCCTGCGGTGGTTCAACCAAAAATTGCCTTCAGAATCGGGTTGAGCAGGCCCAACAGACTGGCGGCGAGGATCAGAAGACCGACAACCGCCACCCGTTTGACAACCAGCGGGCTGACGCGCTTGGCAATCTGCGGCCCAATCCAACCCCCGATCAGGGCCGCCGGGAACATGGCGCAGAAAAACACCCAGTCGAAGTTACCAAAACGGTAATGCTGAACGGTACTGACCATGGTGTTGAAGAAAATTGCCAGCACCGAACTACCGACAACAATAAACATCGGCAGACGCAGGCCAACCGCCATCAAAGGCACCATGAAGGGACCGCCGCCGAAACCGAACATCGACGACACGATGGCAATCAGAAAACCGCCGATACAACCGACAATCATATTGGGATTAAATTCCTGTCCCCAGAATTCCACTTTCATCTCTTATTCCTCCTCAAATTAAGCCTGTTTGGCCTTGGCGGCCTCTTCGGCGCGCTTCTTGAATTCCTTCAAAATCGCCTGCTCTTTTTTGTTCTTCGCCAGATAGCCGGGAGTGGTCTGCCAGAACATCAG
Organism: Desulfobulbaceae bacterium; assembly: GCA_003509305.1. GTDB lineage: Bacteria > Desulfobacterota > Desulfobulbia > Desulfobulbales > Desulfocapsaceae > UBA8130. Next base: position 7,016 of record DOMU01000090.1, read on the forward strand.
GGCGGCAAGCACGATCAAAATCCAGCCGAAGACCCATTTGAACTCATCCATGGTGATCTTTTCGGTGAGACCGGGGCCGATGATGCCACCCAGCACCATGGCCAAGCCGATACCGACGCCCAATTTCCAGGAGATGAACTTGATTTTCGAGTAGTTGTAGATACCACTGCCCTGCGAAAAGAGCACCGTCGGTGTAACCGTACCGGCGATGTAGGGATGGGGAAGAGCCGGAAAGACCTGAGCAAACACCGGATTCATGATGAAACCACCGCCCGCGCCCATCATAACGCCGAAAATGGCGATGACCAGGGTGATTACAAAGGGCCAGATCAGGTTCATGCTGGTGCCGGCATTGGGCAGATAAACGGTGGGGAAGCTGACTTCGTTACTGAAATTGGCCTCGGCTTTGGTGTCTTTATCGACGATGGCGATAACTTTATAGTTACCCGGTGAATTACCGGAAGACATTTTCAAAGTCGCCTCATAACTGCCATCCGGCTGAATTTTCACATTGGTCCCAAAGACTTTGTCGATGGAGCGAAAACGCGCCTTCAGCAACTGCATGGCGCGGATTCTGACATCTTTAGCCTCCAGTTCGCCGAGATCCTGACCGCGACTGCCAATAATGCTCGACAGCAACGTGCTCTGATAATATTCAATCTTCGCTTGAGCCGGAACGTCGAAGGCATCGGCGGCGCCCAAATCCTTAATCAGAGCGGAAACGCTCCATTTACCACCCTTCTTTTTCTCGGCGGCAAAGGCATCCTTTTTATCCTCCGGAGCGAGGATACGGTAAAAAGCGGGCATTTCCATGGTTTGGTAAAACACATAGGGACGGTCACCCGGCTTCTTTTTCATCGTATCGACATAAAACTTGTCGGAACCGCCGCCACCATTAGCCGGATCCTTAATGACATCCTTGTCAAAGCGGCTGGCCCGTACCTTATGGGAATCGTTATAGATTTCCAGATAAACCGCTTTGCCGGCCGGGGCCTTGCCGGTGATTTTAATTTCACCGCCGTTGTTCAGACTGGTTTTGTCGAGATTGATGGTGATGTCGCCTCCCGCGGTTTCCGCCACCGGCGCGGCGGCGGGAACGGCCTGTTCCTCAGCCAGCGTCGTTTGCGCGCCGACCAGCAGCATTAGCGCCATAGCGAACCATGACAAGAATCCAAACTTTCCTTTCATCTTCTCACTCCATACTTAAAATGGGTTTGTTTTTAGCATCCCGGAGTAACCATTCGGGACGCGAATATCGCTCTTGCCCCAACATTGGTCATGCCGGGCAACCGAAATTACAGCACTTAAAACATTCCTCGGAATTTCCCTGATTCCTCGTCCAAGAAATCAGGGAAATCGGTACAGATTCCTTGCGTTCAAGCCTGGCAAGCAAAGGTGACGACGCGGTAGCAGCGCAGACAGCGGTCAGCCTCGGTGACCGCCTCCGGAACCGTGAAGCCTTGGTCCACCTCACGGAAATCAATTTTACGCTCGGCGGCCGGTTCGTGGTGAATTATCGCCCGCGGCACGCCAGCGGGCAATGGACCATTCTTCATCGGCACCATCGCTTGCAACTGTTTGACCAAGGCGAATTCGTCTTCCTCCGGCAGTTTTTCGACCACATGATCAGCCAGATATTGGGCAATCTTTTTGCCAACCAGTCGGCCATGGGCACAGGCGCCAATCAGGGTATCCGGGCCGCTGACGTAGTCACCACCCGCGAACAGGCCGGGCACGGCGGTCATCAGGTTTTCATCGACTATCATGATGCCCCATTTATCGACCTCAACCCCAGGAACCGTGCCCGTGCAGGCGGTATCGACTTCCTGACCGATGGCCGAGACGACGACGTCGGCGGCAATCACATACTCGGAACCAGGAATCTCGACCGGACGGCGGCGGCCGGAGGCGTCCGGCTCACCCAGCTCCATCTTCGTGCATTCGAGACCAACCACCTTGCCATTTTCGGCGACGATGCGTTTCGGGGCGACGAGAAAATGGAATTTAACGTCCTCAGCTTCGGCATCGTGAATTTCCACTGGATCGGCCGGCATCTCTTTGATGGTACGGCGATAGATCAGATTGGCTTCGGTAAAACCAACGCGGAAGGCCGTGCGCACGCAGTCGATGGCGACATTGCCACCACCAACAACGGCGATACTCTTCCCCTTCGGCAGTTGATCAAGGCGGCCCAGGTTGATGTTGCGCAGGAACTCGACGCCGGGGACGAAACCGTAGTAGCCAGCGTCTTCGCCCTCGACCCGCATCNNTTTTGAAAGTGTGGCAACCCATGGCGATGAAGATGGCCTGGTAGCCCTCGGCCTTCAGTTGCTCGATGGTAAAATCCCTGCCCAGCGCTTTGTTATAGCGAATTTCGACGCCGAGTTTTTCCGTTTCCGCGATCTCACCACNNATCTCTGGGCAGGCGGTAATCCGGGATACCGACCGCCGCCATACCGCCGGGTTCGGGCAGCATTTCAAAGATAGTCGCCTTGTAACCCTCTTTGGCCAGGACATTGGCGCAGGTGACGCCAGCCGGGCCAGCGCCGATGATGGCGACCTTGACGTCTTTCGCCGCTGGCTTCGCCGCGCCACAGGCACAACAGGAGGCCTTGCTTTCGGCCTGGCGGGCCAATGCGGCATCGGCGACGAAACGCTTCAGATGTTTGATCTGCAACGGCCCATNNCATCGGCCCTCCCGCGCTGACAGGCCGCTTCACAGGGACGGACACAAACGCGGCCAACGACGCCGGGTATCGGCAGCTTCGATTTGATGACATCAAGAGATTCCTGAAAACGCCCGCGCTTGATATCCTCGATGTACTGAGGAATATCGAGATGAATCGGGCAGGCCTGCATACAGGGCGCGGTAACGAACGACTTATAGGCATAGCCACTTTTCTGGACCGGCGGCGCCGTGATTGCCTTTTCGAAATCGGCGCGGAAATGCTCGATCATATAAGCAATCGCCTTCGGCGAGGTCTGGCCGATGTCGCAGAACGAAGCCTGCCCAATGGTGTCCGCTAGTTCGATAATCTGGTCGAGATATTTTGCATTGCCCTGGCCACTCGCGATTTTGTCGAGCAGATCGGCGATCACCTGGGTACCGACGCGGCAGGGAATACAGTGACCGCAGGAATTGTCGCGGACACCGTGAGCGTATTCGACACACAGATTGACAATATCGATATTCGGGTCAGCGACCGACACCTCTCCCCAGGCCACCACCGCCGCCACATCTTTGTCGCCATAGCGCAGCGGTTTCACTTCACTGTCCCAACTGTTGAAAACTGATGTTGCCATGTTTTTCTCCCGGTTAATCATCTGCTGATTCAGTTCACGGCCTGCTCAAAACGAGGGGCCGGGTTGTTTTCCCGCGCACAGGCGGGACAGTACACGGCATCCATCGTCAGCGCATCTTTTTTTAGCCGGTTTTGCAGCAGGCTAACAACCTTTTTCGTGACAAAAGGCGCACCACACGCCTGACATTTCACCAGGTCAAGGGTGTTGGCTACCTGGCCGTACAATGACAGCTCGCGTTTGCCATCTCTGTCACGAACGCCGATCGCCCCGACCGGGCAGACATTGGCACAGGCGCCGCAGCCGACACAGCGATCGGCATCAAGGAGCACCATATCCGCCGACTTACCGTTTTTCGCAGCGAAGCTGAGCGCTGAAACACCGATCTTCTGTTGACAGGCTTGAATACAGATGCCACACAAAGCGCAGGCATCACGGGCAACACCGGTGAAGGGCGTTTCGGCCACACCGAGTGATGCCGCCAGCGCCTTGACTTCCTGATAGTCAGGAAGACTGGCCAGAAGCAAGGCGACGATACCCTGTCGCATTTTGTTGATTTTAGCGCTGCCTGTGACAATTTCCATACCTTCGGCGACCAGCAGGTCGCAGGAGGTGGTCACCACTCTTTCCAGCTCCGGCGCCTGCGCTTCGACGATACACAGACGGCAGGCTTTATTCGGGCGCAGCGCTTTGACATAGCACAGCGTCGGAATGGCGATGCCCGCCTCACGGGCCGCTTCAAGCGCCGTTGTCCCCGCCGGGACTTTCATCTCTTTTCCATCAATGACGACATTCACCATACAATCCACCTATCAGCTACGCGAAAGCGGTCAGCCATCGCATTTAGGCAAAAAAGACATCACTCTCCAATGCCAATCCATTTCAGGGCGTGTGCCGTGCATTTGCTGACACAGGCCGGTTGCAACCCCTGGTCGACGCGGTCGCGACAGTGGTCGCATTTGCTTACGGTTTTCGTCGCCGCGTTCCACTGCGGCGCTCCCCAGGGGCAGGCGGTGACGCAGAATTGGCAACCGATGCACAGCGACTGATCAACAAAGACAATGCCATCCCCACGTTTCTGCATCGCCCCAGTCGGGCAGACGGCAACGCACTGCGGCTGGTCGCAGTGAAAACAGGGCATGAAGGAAAATTCCGTCTTCGGCCTGTCATCTTCCACCTTGGAATAGTCGGCGATGATGCGGCAGTGGCGCGGCCCGACCGGCAGATCGTTTTCCGTCTTGCAGTGCACCTCACAGGCGTAGCAGCCAATGCAGCGGGATTTTTTCAGTTCAATGACATATTTACCCATGGCGGCTCTCCCTTTATGCCTTTTCGACCTTGACGAAACATTCGAGATAGGCGACACCGCCGCCCACCGGATCAATCGCTTCGACCAGGCCGGTTTCAAATCGGTTATCGCTTAATCCCTTACCAAACGAGCGTGTCTTCAACGGAATGGCGCTGCCAAATCCATGCAGCATAAAGACCGCCTCCGGATGGATAAACGGCGTGACGTTCGCGGCGATGACACCGCTGTAACTGCCATCAGGCGCCGTGATTTTCACCTTATCGCCATGCGCAACGCCCATTTTCACCGCCTCCTTGTCGTTAATCCACAAGGTGTTCGTTGGCAGGATTTCGTTGAGATAGGCGTTGTTCTGCGATTGGGCATGCGCCTGCGCCGGGCTGCGGCCAAAAACCAGGCGGAAATGCCCCGGCGCCGGCTTTTGCGGGCTGACGTAGGGCTTGAGCGACGGGAAATTATTTTTCGTCAGGTTCTGCGAGACGAATTCGATTTTGCCCGACGGTGTTTTGAACTTCAGCTTGTCACGCTCCTGGAATACCGCGTCTTTAGATAAGCCGACCACGCCTTTGGCATCAAAATCCTCAATGCTGACACCGGTGCCTTCAAGCTGCACCCGCCAGATGTCTTCGATGCTTTTATAGGGGAAATACTGACCAACACCCATTTTTTCGGCCAAGAGCGTGAAGATTTCCCAGCCTGGCTTGCTGTCATAGAGCGGCTCGACGGCCTGGCGGCGGATGGCGAACTGTGGTTTCAGCCCTTTTTGCGTGCAGATGATGTTTGAACGCTCGAGATAGGTGGCCTCCGGCAGGATGACATCGGCATACCAGGCCGTCTCCGAATAATTGACATCAATACTGACGAGAAGATCGAGATTATCCAGATATTTTTTCTGCCCTTCCGGGTCGGGCAATGAGGTCATCACGTCATAGCGATAACAGATCAGCGCTCGGATCGGGTACGGCTCGCCGGTCTTCATCGCCTTGTAGCAGTTGACAATATGGCCGGTGCCCATGCTTTTACCCGGCATGGCCGCGTCAACGATTTTATCTTCGGGTTCCGGGATGTTTTTGCCGAGCGATTGCAAACCTTTGCGCCCGCAGTCACCGGGACCTTTGGCGATAGTGAAACCACCCTTGATCTCAACACTGCCCAGGAGGGCGTTCAGCAGATAGAGCATCCGGCTGACATAGAACGAGTCATAGTAGCGGGCCAGCATCCAGCCGCCATGGAAGATGACTTTGGGCGCCGCCTCGTGCAACTGCGCGGCCAGATCACGAATATTCGCCGCTGAAATTTCGCATTCCTTTTCCGCCCATTCCGGCGTGTACGGCTGGATGAATTCTTTCAATTCGTCGAAACCGCTACAGTTTCTGGCGACGAATTCGGCGTCGTAATAACCTTTTTCGATAATTTCGTGGGTGAGTCCAAGCAGAAAGGCGTAATCGGCGCCGGGCCGGATGCGGTAGAAATTATCGGCCTTGGCGGCGGTGGTGGTGGCGCGGACATCGACGTAAGTCAGTTTCGCGCCCTTTTCCATGCCATTCAGCACATTATTGACTTCTTTGACGTTCAGCGCCTCAAAGATATTGCGTCCGACCAGAACAATGTGTTTGGCATTGGCATAGTCATAACCGGTTTCGCCACGGCCATAGCCAAACAGCGATTGGACCGCCATGTTGACGTTTTTGGCGCAGGAATCGTCATGGTCGAAATAATTCGGCGAACCGAGGGCCTTGATAAAGCTTTTAGTCAGATCGGTAAACAGGCCGCTGCGGTCGGTGAGGGCCACCGCCTTTTTGCCGTATCGCGCCTGCACCGCCTTCAATTTATCCGCAATATAATCGAGCGCCTCGTCCCAACTGGCTTTGCGCCATTTACCGGAGCCTCTGGCCCCAGCGCGGATCAAAGGCGTCTGCACCCGTTCGCTGTCGTACTCGAACGAAATCGCCGCCGAGCCTTTGGCGCATAAGCTCCCCTCCATGCCGCCGACATGGGGATTGCCCTCAATCCACCTGACGCGGCCACCTTCCACTTCCACCCGCACCGGGCAGCGCACGGCGCACATGCCGCATAAACTGTACACAAACTTACCCACGGTTTTTCCTCCCTTGGATATCTGAACATCGCCTGATGTATGACCGATTTTTCAGGCGGCCACTCCCGCTTCATCCACCTGGCCCGTCGCTTCAACGGCCAAAGGATTCCGATCATCGACGGGCAAGCGTACCCGGAAATGACCGCCGCCCGACAGACCGGGCAAAGTGTTGCTGACCAACTCGATAACGCCCCCATGTTCCTTGACAATCCCGTAGGATACCGACAGACCGAGGCCAGTGCCTTCGCCCACCGGTTTGGTGGTAAAGAAGGGTTCAAATATTTTGTCCCGGTCGCTGGCCGGCACTCCCGGTCCGTTATCTTCGACATCAACCAATACCGCATTCGCATGAGCATCGTATTGTGACGACAGCCGCACCCAGGCATCCTCGCGGCCACGCACAGCCTGACAGGCATTATTAATCAGGTTGATAAAAACCTGACGCAGTTTAACCATATCGCCGCTGATTATCGGCAGACCCAGGCCATATGCGGTCTCCACTTTGAGATTCTGATAATCAGGGTGATGGCCGCAGGTAGCGACGACATCGACCAACAGGGCATTCAGATCCATCGGCTCCCGCACACCCTTGGATTGACGGGAGAACTTCAGCAGATCCGAGACAATCCGACGGCTGGCTTTGGCCTGGCGCTCGATAACGGTAAGTGATTGATAACAGTCGGAATCATGCGGAAAATCTTCTTTCATCAACTGGGTATAACCAAGAATCACCCCCAAAGGCGTGTTGATTTCATGGGCGACGCCAGCGGCCATCTGACCGACGGAAGCCATCTTTTCACTGGCCGCCAACTGGCTCATCATCTGCTTCAGGCGGCTCAGGTCTTTGCCGATCATCTCACAGCCGATTATTTCGCCGTCCTCACCGTAGACGGCGGTCGCCGACAGCAGCAGCGGTACCAGCGAGCCGTCCCCACGGCGCAGCTCGACATCGAAATCCTTGAAACGGCCTTCGACAATAAGCTGCTGACGACAAGAGGCGAATTCTTCCGGCCTGATCATGAATTCGCTGAGCCGATGCCCAAGGATATCCTCTTCGGCATAGCCCAGGGTATGCGGCCCGGCCTCGTTGATATCGACAATGGCGCCGCTGGCATCGGAGAAAAAAACCACATCCTGAGAGGCGGAAAAAAGATGGCGGTATTTTTCTTCCGACCGCGACAACTCTTTAGTGCGGTCTTCAACCTTTTTTTCCAGGTTGCGGTTCAGGTCATGGAGCTGGGCGCTGGTCTCGGCCAATTCCTGGTTGGCGGTCTTCAGCCGGAGGGCTTCGGCCCGCAGCAGATCGTAAGCCTGCACCCCTTTGTGATAGAAAATCATCACCGCCGAGAGAGAGACCATGAACAAAGTATTGAGGCCGCCGGAATAGGGAGCGATCCGATCCCATAACGCTTCATGACCGCTGATCAGAAGGAATTGTTTCAGAATATGGCCGACCGCTCGCGAGGTGGAAAAGGCGGCGATGGCGATGGTGGTATAAAACAGATAGCTCCAAAGGAAATTCTCCGGCTGGCGACGGCTGAGCAAAAAACCATAGCGCATCGACAGAAGCGACAGAACCAACATCGCCGCCGAACCGACGCAATCGACAACAATGGCAGGGAAAAGTGGCAGGCCGACGGTCACGATTTCACCTCTTGCCGACATGCCGATTCTGACTGCCAATGCTGCCACGATAAAAGCAACGCATGGCCAAAAACAGACAAAACAGCGCCGGCACGCACAACAGATGGTCGAGAGCCGCCACGTAATAAATCCAGCGGCCAAACGACAATGGGAGCAACAAAAAAGCTGACAGGTAGCCGTCCTCGGTGACGATATCGTTTTCCGGCAGATTCATCTGGGCGAAATGACCGACAAAGGCCAAAGCGTTCCATAAAATCATCAGCAGACAGAAGCAGCGCAAAAGCAACCAGGGGCGGGCGGCGAAATCGGGCCGGGAGACATCCCACAGCAGAACACACAGGGCCAGAATGTAGTGCACATGGGCGAGCTGGTGCACCACCATGCCCTCGATACCGCCGTGCGTCTGGAGGGCCCAGGCATCCTGAGGATCAAGAAAGAAAAAGACCGACAGCAGAACAAGTGTCCACCACCAGGTGTTACCGGGTTTGGAAGATTGTTCGCCGGGAAGTACCGCCGCAACATTTTTATTGCAATCACAAGACATTGGCATCACAAAAAAATCGCATAAAATCACGGAGGTGGACACCATAAACAGAGGCGCGCCGCCGCTTTCAATTCCTTTTATGCAGATTTGATGCCAGAGTAAACAATGGCCGCGATAAGCGAAAGCAACGGCGCCAACTGACGCCATATCCTCATGAAATAAAAGAGAAATATGTTGGTATTCGGTATGCTTTCAACCGGGAGGTTGGGGCGCCACAGAAAGAATGCGATGCAACAAAAAAGTTGCGTCACCCCTGCGAAGGCCAGGAAAGCTGATAGCGGCGCAACAGGCGTTGCAGAGCTTGCCGCTCAATGCCGCAACGACGGGCGGCGGCGGTAATATTGCCGCCAGAGAGGCGGAGATGTTCGCCGAGGAACGAGCGGGTGAATTCCCGCATCATCATTTCCTTAGCCTCAGCGTAGGGAACATGCTGGAGCCGCTCAAAGAAATCGAGAGAAGCCTGACTTTCCTGAGTCGCCGCATCATCGAGCATCAAATCTTTTTTGCGAATTTTTTTGCCGCTGCCCAACAATACCGCCCGGTTGATGACATTCTGCAATTCTCGGACATTGCCGCGAAAATGGTGGTGCGTCAGGGCGTGCAGCGCCTCATCGGAAAGTTCCAGGTCGGGGCGGCTATGCTCGGCGCGGTAGCGCTTGAGGAAATGGTTGATCAAAAGCGGAATATCGGGACGGATTTCCTCGATATTCGGCATGGTCACGGTCATGACGTTCAGGCGATAGAACAGATCTTCGCGGAATTCACCGCGCGCGATTTTCGCCTCAATGTCCTGATTGGTCGAAGAAATGACCCTGACATCGACCTCATAGGTGCGGGTCTGTCCCAGTGGCTGGATTTCTTTTTCCTGCAACACCCGTAAGAGCTTGGTTTGGATGGGAATCGGGATGTCGGCGACCTCATCAAGCAGGATGGTCGAGCCGTTGGCTTCAAGAAACAGGCCATCCTTATCACGTTCGGCCCCAGTGAACGCTCCCTTGGCGTAACCGAACAGCTCGCTTTCGAGGATATGCTCAGGCAAGGCGGGGCAGTTGACAATGACCATGCGCCGTTCGGCGCGATTGCTCATGGCGTGCAAGGCACGGGCCGCCAGTTCCTTGCCGGTGCCGGATTCACCACGGATCAAAACCGTCATGCAACTGGGGGCGATGCGCCGCAACAGATCCTGCATCTGCAACAGCTTCGGCGAACTGCCGATGAAGCCATGGAATTCGACGGAGCCCGCGATCTGATGCTGAAGCTCATGGAAACGCCGCTGCTCGCGCAACAGCTCGGTATGCTCCATAGCCCGCGTGACGGCAAAGACGATCTGGTCGTTATCGAAGGGTTTTTCAAAGAAATCGAAGACGCCCTCCTTCATCGCCCGCACCGCCATTTCAACGGAGCCATAACCGGTCATAACGATAACCGTGATAGTTGGGTCGATCTCTTGCAGACGGCGGGAAAAATCCATGCCGTCGAAGCCAGGCATACGAATGTCGGTCAACACCACATCCGGACGCCAAAAGACGATCATTTCCAGAGCGTTGCTGGCACTTGCCGCCTGCCGCGTCTCATAACCGCATTTTTTTTCCAAAAGGCGCGTAAGGAGCGCCAGCATGTCCGGCTCGTCATCGACCACCAGCACCCGTTTCAATGGCAGGTGCACCCAGTCATTCGTATTCTTCAAACCGCTATCCCCCCGTTTTCTTCAGGACGGATCCACGCACTCCGTTGGCCGCCACAAAAATGTGGCAGCCAATATGGCCTGGAAGCGGCGAAAAATCCAGCCGAAAACGTTGCGGTCAAGACAAT
>DOMU01000158.1:0-8302 GCA_003509305.1 Desulfobulbaceae bacterium
CGGGGTGGCCGGTATTCCAGGCTTTCAGAAGCGCCAGGGCCGCGCCGTCGCGCACCTCACCGATCAGGATGCGGTCGGGCCGGATGCGCATGGTCATCCGCAAGAGCCGGGTCATATCCACCTCATCGGAGGTGCGGTAAAACTGCGTATTTGCCGACAGGCTTTGCAGTTCCCTGGTGTCTTCGAGGATCACCAGCCGGTCATCCGGGCAGAGTTCTGACAGCGAACGGATCAGGGCGTTGACGAAGGTGGTCTTGCCTGAACCTGTGCCGCCGACAACGAGGATATTTTCATGTTTAGTCAAGGCGTTATTCAGTTCCGGCAGAAGTTCCGCCGGCATGATGCCCTGCTCCACATAACTTTCGAGAGGAAAGACCCGGCTGGCTTTTTTGCGGATGGCGAAGCTCGGCGCGGCGCAGACTGGCGGTAAACTGCCCTCAAAGCGCGAGCCATCAAGCGGCAATTCCCCCTCGACGATCGGGCTGGCCACTGTCACCACCGTTTCCAGCGCCGAGGCTATCAGTGAAATCACCAGCCGTCCTTGCGCCGCCTCCATACGGCCAGCCTCTTCCATCTTGTGTCCCAGCTTTTCTATCCACAGCTTGCCGTCGGAATTGAGGATGATTTCCACCACATCCGGGTCACGCAGCGCCGTCATCACCACCGGGCCAAGGTTATGTTCCAGGTTGGCCAAGAGGCGGTTGTTATCAACGCCCGCGCTCATGGCTGCCTCCGGTTCCAGGCTAAAATCGCCGCTTCCTCGTTTGCCCCAAACGGCCCACGGCCACCACAGAAGGAACACACTACCTGCCAGGCAATACCTTCGCTCGTATCTGACGCCTCCAGGATTGCCCAGCGGTTTTTAAGGCCGCTGGCGTCGCCGCAAAAAGGGCAATCTTGTACTTTAATGCCAAGTTAACCGGTGATGTCTGTCAGTATTTTTGTCATTTCAAATAATCTGTTTCATTTTTATAAATACTTCCGCATAGTTAGATAAACCTGGTTTCCATTACTCAAGATACTTTTCCTCTTTCCTGCCCGGCGCGTTACACCACTTTTCATCATGCGGTCACATAGTGATGCGCGGGCATGAAACTCTTGATATAAACAGGCTTTTTTCTCCTCCGGCCCAAGGTCTGTGGTCTTACCACCATTCGATTTTCAAATTCCATTGCCATAATTTTCCCTATGAACAGCATTCCTTCTGTATGGATTCCGCAGCGGCTTTACAAAATTCCTCTTGATTCATCGGATCGAGACTTCGCCTATATGCGCTTTGCCCCCCAACAGCAGTATCTTGATGTTGTGATAGTAGAAACAACGGCTTTCCTTTCCATATGGAATGACTCCCCATTCCTTGATGATGGTTCTCCAATAAAGCCTGGAATGTGCTATGCCCAATATCCGCAATACTGGAAAGGGGACCGCAAACTCTGTTCAGATGAAACCCAAAAGCATTTTGATAAAAAATCCTCAAATCCTGTTCCTCTTGCTGAAGTTCATTTCATTTATGATGACAAACTGTATCTCCTGAATGGAATAACCCGAACACTCTGGCTGCTAAAGAATGGCGCTTGGGCGTTTCCACTTGCCTGCCCGAAAGAATACACTTCCGATCTTCGACAGTTAGCTGGGCTCGACGGGCAGCCAGTAACCTATTCATGTGCTCCTGTTCTTTCCCCGGCCAAGGTCTGTAAATTGTTCTCATGTTTGGGCGCTCTTTGTAGATTTCGTCCAAATCGACCGCCTGGCGCACGTCCATAAAAAAAAGATCGAACTCTTCCAGCCAGCTTTCCGGCCCTGGCGAAAGCGCATCAGGATTGGCAAGCAGTGTTTCTAACACTTGCCGGTTTGTATCCAGGAGCCTGTCCGTGAATAAGCAAACCTCGACTACCCTGCTGTAACAATCTTTAAGGCTTTTACGGTTGGCCAGCAGCTTTCCGGTGGTGTTTCGCTTTGCCCACGCTTCAGACCAAATAATTTCCTCCTCCCCATAATTACGCCCCGGCCACCCGCGAAAAATACAATGATCATAAACTGGATTGCGCCAGGCGCTGGCGGCTGGAAAAGTGGGCCGCAGAGCAGCCAATAAACTCTCGAAAAAACGATCATTATCTGTTAGTACATCCTCCATCCAGATAAACCGGCTCCTCGTGTCCGGCCTCTCCAGCAGAATTTGCATAAAAGCCCGGTTATCATCCATAACATTAAAAATTCCCCGTGCCCGGGTGCCCGAATACAGGCATACTTCCAGCACGTTGTTCAGGACTCGTTCCGCCGTCTGACTGTCAATTTTCATTGCCTTCCCCTGCCGCACTCTTAATCTCAATAACCAACTTTGGAAAAGCCACGGGTTTTAACGAAGCAATGGCCTTGAGTATGCGTTCCTCGTGCCGTAACTGACGAATACGAAGAAATACTTCAAACAAAAACCACAACACTATCTGGCAAAAAAGACCGGCGCCTGCCACAATGCCTATCGCTAAATCACTGAATAATATGCTTATTGTTATCAAAATAATGCTGCCAATCATCCAACCTCTTGTGACCATCACAGTCAAATCTTCATCAAGTAAATCCAGCCAATTCTTTCGTTTCATCTCTTCTCTCCTGGCTTCTTTAAAACCTGTTGTCTGTCATCTGATGACAAACACCGCCACATTCACCAGAGCGCTGATCGCGGCGATGGCCGACAGCCACATGATGTTTCTCTTGTGCTGCGCCAGTTCCAGGCTGTGAGCGGCAAAAGTCTTTTCCATGGCGGCAAGCGTCACGTCCGACAGCGACTTTGTCAGGCTATCCGTCACCTGTTGCACCGCGCCGACGTATTCGCCGGTTTTATCGGCCATGACCTTTGCCAGCGCCGTCTTGTGCCGCTCGATCAAGGCGCTTTCCTGGGCCAGGAAGACATTCATCACCGTCACCAGCATCAGGACCGGGTCATCAAGGCCGACGATGGTTTTATGCTTTTCCGCCAAGAGATTTTGCACCTGTTCAAGGCTCATACCCAGGCCGTCCGGCAGAACCGGCATCGGCGGCGGTTCGCCTTCTTCTGGCTGGCGCGGCTGGGGCTTCAGCGTTTGCCGGATTATCCGTTCGCAAACCGCCGCCAGCTCCCGCCGGTGACGCTCGAACAGCGCCGCTAAATCTTTGGGTAAATCCATGGGCAGTTCCGCTGGCGGCGTTGCCGCTTCTTCATCCGCGCCAGCGCCAGAGTCATCATAAGCGTCAGGATAAAAATCGTCGGGCGGGGTATCGCCAGGCATTTCATCAGCGGCATTGCTGTCCGCCTCCATCGCCTCGCGGATGGTTTCGTCATCAAGCTCGCTCATGGCTCATCTCCCGCTTGCCTGCCTTCAGCCTTTGGCAATGTCTTCCATTCATCCGCTTTCTTAGCCCGGCGTTTTATCTCATTGATTACACGTGTTTGCATATTCTGCTGGCGTAGTACTGTATAGACAGTGGCAGCTATCTGACGCGCTTGACCAGCGGTAGCTGTCAGGATTGTTTCTACGCTGATGCCGTAGTCTTCCCGCAAGGTTTCATAGATATTCCTATCCCTTGAATACCGGAACTGGGCGCAGGCTTCAACTAGCGATTTGATGGTGTTGATTTGTTGCTCACTGGCGGGCTGGCTGTCTTTCGCCGACGAATAGGCGATTGCCCTTTCAAGGAGGTCGTACATTTCATGGTATTGGCTTTGGCTCTGGTCATAGTCAAAATCATTGAGCCGCTGGATTTTTCCCACTACGCAGACCGCCGTTTCCGCCGCTTCTTGCGGCATTTCCGCGATCATCGCCCAATAGGCGGTCAATGCCAGCAGCATTTTCCGTGCTCGCTGACTCCTTATACTGGGCGCTTCTCGTGGCGGCGTCGGGCAAATACGCTCTAAAGCTTGGGTCAGCCCGCCAATCCAGATTTTGTCTTTCAAAATCGCCTCTTCCATCGCGTTGAAGGCGTCGATGTAGGCCCATTTGAAGGCGGTTGCCCGCTCGCCGGTGAACCCCATCGCCAGCATGACGAAGCCGTCACGGGTCAGCCGATAGCATTCTGTGACGGCGGTGTTGCCACCGTTGACATGATCCTGACGAATAGTTGTAAGTGGCTCAAAATTGAGCCACTGCTTATCATTTGTCAGGGATTTATCGCGCAGCTTTTCCACAGCTCGCATGACATTTTTGTGCCGCTTATGGAAATAGCGGGCCACATCCAGCGTTGTCGTTACGGCTTGCCCATTTTCGACCGCGACGACCGGGGTTGGTATCTTTGTTTTCGTTTTAGGTACGGATACTTGCAAATCTTTTGTTTCTTTCTTATCGGCGCTCATGGCTGTGCCTCTTGCTCAATCAAGCCCGCCTTGTCGATTTCCTGGCAGGCTTCAGCCCAGAAGATTTTTAGCCGCTGCCGGGTCATGATCGGCAGAGAGTCATCGGCCAGCGCCGAGGCAAAGGTCTGCCGCCTCGCAAAAAGTTCTTCCAAATCTTTGCCGAAGGTCTGTGCCGATTTCTGCGGAATGCGGATCAGGGCTAAAATCTTGTCCCGGTTATCCTTATAGATTTTGAAATCCTCGAATTGCTTGGCATCATGGGTGATGTCGCCAAAATAGCGGTTCAGCCACACCACCAGCGGCACATTAGGAAAGTGTTTGGCGAGTGACGCTAGGCCGTCGGCGGTGTCTTTCATCGCCTGGCCTCCCGTGAACACCGTGTGGATCAAGACCCGCATTTCCATTTCGGCAAGAAAATCAACCGTCTGGTTTTCCTTCAGATAGGCGCACAGCGGCACGAAAGTCGCCGCCCCGTTATCGACAACAACGTGATCGGCGCTGGCTTTCATAATGTCCTCAATAAGCTGGTCAAACCGGCGGCGGTCTATGTCATCACCTTTCATTATTTCAAGCGCCGTAACCGATAAATCCTTGTAACCGGTTAGCGTCTGGTTCACCGGGTCCGTATCGACGGCCAGGATTTCATGGTTATTGATCAGCAAATATTGACAGAGGAGTGACGACACCAGCGACTTACCGACACCGCCTTTTCCCTGTAATATCAAATGAATAGTCCGCATCATCCGCTCCTTCAGAAGTGATCGTTTTCCGTCTTGTGTTCAAGGCCAAATTGGTCATCGTCGCCCGTCTTCCGTTTTGCTTCATTCGCTTCTTGGTCTGGCCTTTCAGGCGGCTTCTCCGCCGGTTTTGCCGGTGACCAGAACCCAGGTTCGGGCATTTGCTGATCTGGTTTCATCGGATGCTTCTTTGCCGCTTCCGCCGCCAGTTCCGCGCCAATTTTCAGCTTTTCTAGCTTCCGTTTTTTGATACCAAGCTTCTTTAGCACTCGGTAAAAATTCCAGCGTGTAGTTGATATTTTCCCTTGTGATAAAAGCATGTTATACACATATATCTTGGTATATCCTCTATCTAGCATGGTGAGTATTTCTTCCTTGCAGGCAAGAAATTCGATATATCCTTTCCCCTTCATTGTTGACGGCATAAGGCAATGAATGTTCTTACTGACATGGTGATCTTGCCAGCATCCCGCAGTGTGCTGTATGTGCGCCTCATGCTGTACCCTTCAGTGAGCATCTGCTTGATCTCTTCAAGATTGCTAATAAATTGAACCCTCGCCTCGCTATGCGGCAAACGCGGTGGTTTTTTTTCCCCTTTCGCAACCACTTTGCCTCCCTTATCACCACGATCCAGCGTGGCTTTCTGTTCAGGCCACGTCTTGCACCCATTGTTTTTCATTGATAAAGCGCCATAGGCCGGGAATGAATTCCCCGCCGTTTATGCGCCAGCCTTTACTTTGCTTCATCATACGGACAACGCCTAAGACGCCGGAAAAACTACTTATTTCTCCAGACTCAGCCAGCTTGAGAAAGGCTTTCCGCGCCGCCAGCGTCCGGCGTTTGTCTGGCCACACCGGATTGTGTGGGTATTCCGCTTCAAGCCGGCGGAATTGTTCTTCCGGTGGCAGGCTATCGAGGAATTGCGCGGCGGCTTCGCTGGCTTGCCGTCGTTGCGCGGCAGCGGGCGGAATACGTTCTTCCACCACTAGGTCTTGCGTGGAAAAATCAGCGATTCCAGCATGTTGCATCGCCGCCTGTATGGCGCCGAGGAAATGCCTTGCCACATAGGCCGCGAAATACGGATCGGGGCAAAAGAGGACAAAACGGTCATCTCTGACCCCGGCTTTGATCGGCTCCAGCCATAGGCCGAGGTCGCTTTTACTGACCGTGGATTTCAGGGATTCGAGCGCCTTCCCCCATACATCAGCGGCAAAAGCCGGGCGATGGCCAGAACTTCCGCATTCCTGGCGCGATTCTTGATTTTCTTTTTGGATTTCAAACACTTCTCTGGCATATGGCACTGCCTCTGGCGCCGCTTCTGCCCATAGTTGAACAAAATCAGGCTGGACGGCAGCCGTTTCCGCCGTTGCCGGCGCGTCAGCGCGACAGTGTTCGCTGGCGTTTGTTGTTACTTCCGTATTTCGCCTGACAACTTCAGGTGAAGTAGCCGTTGTTGCCGTGGTTGCTGGCGCGTCAGCGCGATTTTCCACAGGGTGGGTGGGGTCTCTCTATATTCTCCTTTATCTAGGGAGTCCGCCAAACTGCCGACAAATTGGCGGGTTGTACGCTCTTTTTGTTTGTCTTGGAATCCCAGACCCGAACGGCTGCTAATTCCGGAGAGGGATGGAGCAGGCAAGTGTACAGCTTCCTGGTTGTTCCGTTCTTGTCCAGGTTCGGCGTCTTCTCCACGCGGACACCGATCAATTTCCTTTTCTTCAATGTATTCAGACCGCGAGCGATTTCCTCCTCCGTGAGTTCCATTCCGCTCGTTTCCATCATTTCCCGTAAAGTCACCGTCACTTGCTCCTGCCCCTTCGCCAATTCTGTCAGCGCCAGGAAAACTGAATATTGCCAGTCGTTCAGTCTGGCGACTGGAAAGCTGAGCTGCTGAGTCGCAAGGTTGATAAACCCCTGCTGTTCCAGCTTGAACATGTGTCTCTGGATCGTTTCCGCTGTGAATGCCGTCCATGTCATCAAGTATTCCATCGTCGGCCATTTCCTTGTGTCCCGGATATGATTCTGCAAACCTAGAAAAGTCGTTTTCATTTGCCAGGAACTCTCGCAAAACAGGATTCGATACAGCTTCACAGCTCGCTGATACGTTTCGAGTGGACTTTCTGTTTGTGCCATGCTGTAACCTCCAGCGTTGGTTCCGGTATCGCTTGATTTCCTCAATGATTGCCATAATCAAGGGATGGGCGAGAAACTCATAAACCAAACGAATACAACCATCCACAATCCGTTTCGCTTTACGGATTATCCCCGCCTTAATAAACTGTGCAATGTAACGCTCACCGCTCCGGTATGAACAAACGCCGTTTGTCGTCGCCAATCTCTCTATCGTCGAAAACACGAAATCTCTACCGGCAGCATCCGCCACCATGTTCAGAAAAAATCCCAGGGCTTTACCCGAAAGTTGTTTTCCGTCCACCCTGATCTGGTAAAACCAATCTTTGACATGCTCACCATAACGATGTGACATGGTTGGCATTTGTGGTTTTTCTAGCCAATCTGCATCTCTTGAAGGAGTTTCGTTGTTTCCCGGTTCGTCATCCCAGACTGATTCGCTAATTTTTTTATTGCCGGGCTGGAAAGCGCCTTCATCATGTTTTCTTCGGTTATAAACAATTTTCCTCCCTCGCCTTCTTCCACCTCCGCGCCCGTTTTCAGTACCGCCAGAAAAAGTTTCATCGCTCGACGGTCCTGTTCCCTCTTTATTTTCTTTGCCAGCCGCATAATCGTTTCCTCTCCACGTTAAAAAATTTACCCAGCCTTGTGTCGGCTTAACCCAGTTTTCGTCGTAACCTGCCACTATTGCGGACATTTATTCTATTTCCTCCTTTGCCGGAGAAAACAAAAAACCTCGCCTGTAAGCTTGACGAACCCATTTTTTTTGAGTAACCTGTACCCGACATTTATTCGAGTACAGGAGCCGTCAAGGCTTCACGGAGGGCCAAAGTGTTGCTATCACTTTGGCCTTTTCTGTTTTCTGCGGCGGCTTCTAGCCGCTGGGTGTAGTTCCTGCCCCGGTTCGCGGGGATTACGACACCTTTTCCAGCCAGCATTTCATGTTTGCCCTGGCGGATCACGCCTCGATCAGGGGCGGCAGCTCGCCATGAGCGCCAGAAAACCAAAAGCCCTCAGGAACTTTTTTCGTTCCAAGAGGGCTTTCGTTCGCGGCGCTGGACAACGCATTCAAGCGGCCAGACAGGGGGCGAAACGAGAAAAGCCCCCTCGG
>DOMU01000158.1:8332-15794 GCA_003509305.1 Desulfobulbaceae bacterium
GTGTTACCGGCGTGAGAGGCCGATGTCCTAGGCCGCTAGACGATAGGGCCACAAAAGAGTGACTCCATATACAAGGCCACCAGCGCTTTGTCAAGCGACGGTTGTATTTTCGGCCACGGCGGCGGGCTTCTGTCTTGCCCGGTTGAAACGGGTGGTCATCTCGGCAAGATACGCCGCTATATCGCAACTGAGAAATTCTGGCGCGCAGCGCCAGCGCCAGTTACCCTTGGNNCCGGGGTATTCATGCGGCAGTCGCCGCCAAAACCCAAAACGTCCTGAAGCGGCACCATGGCGAGTTTGGCGATTGAGGCATAAGCCAGATAAACGAAATCGCGGTGGATGCCGTTCTGATCGTACAAGTCGCGCCCGGCGCCAGCCCGGATGCGGCGGCGGGTATCATCGTCGAGGCTCTGGTCGAAATACCAGCCGACAGTGGTGTCGTTGTCGTGGGTGCCGGTGTAGACGACACAGTCGCTGTCCACAAAATTCCAGGGCAAAAAAGGATTGTCCGGCTTGCCGTCGAAGGCAAATTGCAGCACTTTCATGCCAGGGATGCCCAGATGTTCGCGCAGGATACGCACATCATCGGTGATGATGCCCAGGTCTTCGGCGATAATGTTCAGATCTCCCAGGCGTTTGCGCATCTCGTGGAAAAAATCTTTGCCTGGCCCTTTGATCCAACAGCCATGCTCGGCGGTATCGTATTCCGCCGGGATTGACCAGTATTCGGCAAAACCACGGAAATGGTCGATGCGGCTGATATCGGCTCGCTGGCTGTTGATGGCGATGCGGGCTTGCCACCAGCCGTAGAGGCGCTCGTGCACGGCGGCGTTACGGCTGTGCCAGCGATAGAGCGGGTTGCCCCAGCGCTGCCCGGTTTCAGAAAAATAATCTGGCGGTACCCCGGCGACGTGGCTGGGTTTGAGCGTCCCGGGCCTCAGTGTGAAAATTTCCTGATTGGCCCAGACATCGGCGCTGTCGAGGCCAACATAGATCGGAATATCGCCAATCAGGCTGATGCCGCATTGCCGCGCGTTGTCCCGTAACTGGCGCCACTGGCGGGCGAAGATGTACTGTTCGAAACGGTACAGATCGATCTCGCGCCGGTATTTCTCTCTAGCCTGGCGCAAAGCCCGGTCATCCCGCAGTGCCAAAGCGCGCGGCCAATTGAACCAACCCTGCCCGGAAAATGCTTCCTTCAGGGCCATGAACAGGGTGTAATCGTCGAGCCAGTGGCTCTCGGCGCAGAATTCCGCGAAACCCGTTTCGGTTTCCGGGCGGAAAGCGGCAAAGGCCTCGGCGAGAATTGATTTCTTCCAGGCCGACACCGCCTGATAATCGGTGAGATAGGGCGAAAAACTGGGATGACCGTCGAGCGCCCGCTGGCTTATTCTCTCTTCTTGTCGCAGGTTTTCCGGCGAAATCAAAAGCGTCGACCCGGCAAAGGCCGAACAGCTCATGTACGGGGAATTATCAAAAAAAGGCGCGGTCGGGCCAAGTGGCAGGAACTGCCAGCAGCTTTGCCCGGCCTGCTCGAGAAAATCGAGGAAACGGCTGGCGCTTGCACCAATATCACCGATACCAAAAGGTGATGGCAGCGAAGTGATATGGGCAAGAATACCAGCCTCGCGCTTTTTACCAGTTTTTTCCGGAACTTTTTGGGCGATGACGGCATCGGTTGTGGTCGGCATGAAGAAATCTCTGAGAATAGGGAAATCCGGCAATCTTGACTTCATCTTTATCCGATGTTATCATAGCCAGTTTACATTATATGGTTGCCTGGATGCAACCTCACTGTTTTCACTGCACGGCAAGGTCCGCCCGCACGGATGACCGCCGTTCATGCCATCCCACGGGATGGTTTATGCGCGTTTGGCCGATGAGACCGGCCAGAAATAGTCCGCCGCTTCAAATTTCCGTCTATCCTTTCGTATCTATTGAGGAACGTCTGTGCTTTCAGAAATCAAGGAGACTTTGCTGCAGGCCAGCAAAACGGAAGGTTGCATCAGCTACAGCGATCTGAATGATCTGCTTCCGGAGGATGTCAAGGATCCTTCCGTCATCGAGAACATTTACGATTTTCTCGATGATAACAACATCTCGCTGGTGACAATTGATGAAACTGGCGAAAAACGTACTCTGTCCGGTGAAATCTGGGAAAAGAAATCGGAATCCGACGACGGCATTAAAGACGATGCCCTGATGTCTGTGGACGACGAAAACCACGACGCCGAGGAAACCACGAACACCTACCTGCGGGAAATGGGCCGGTTCGACCTTTTAACCCCGGAGGAAGAGGCCAAATATAGCAAAATCATTCGTCAGGGTTTCGAGTCGATTATCATAGCGATTCGTGAGGACGCTTCCGGCGTGCGGGAAGTCCAGGCCCTGAAAGAGCGGCTGAATTCCTGGGAAAAACGCGATCCGACCTTAAAGCCGAAAAAAACCCAGCTCAACTTTATGCGTCAGGCGGTCGGCGCCATCGCCAAAAAATACTCTGATAGGCGCGACCTGTTCGATCTGCACGCGAAAATCGAAGCCTACAGCCGCGCCATCGAAACCGCGAAGGATACGATGATCCGCGCCAACTTGCGCCTCGTCGTCTCGATCGCCAAGCGCTACATGCACCAGGGCCTGACACTCGCCGACCTGATTCAGGAAGGCAATCTCGGTTTGATGCGGGCGGTGTTTCGCTTCGATTATACCAAAGGCAACAAGTTTTCCACCTACGCCAGTTGGTGGATCCGTCAGGCGATCACGCGGGCCATCCTCGACAAGACGCGTACCATCCGCCTGCCGGTGCATTTTCTTGAGCTGCGCAGCCAGTTTTTCAAATCGTTCTATTCTTTGTTCAAAGATCTGGGCCGGGAGCCGACGCCTCTTGAGATTTCCCAGCACACCGATCTGTCGATGGATAAAATGCTGTCGATTCTCGAAGCGTCGCGGGAGCCAATCTCTTTGGAGACCCCAGTTGGCGACGATGATTCGACGCTGGGTGATTTCCTGGAAAATCAGGACTCGCAGTCGCCGTACGAGGCGGTACAGGTCAGGGAATTGGCGGGCCGGGTCACGGAAATTTTATCGACCTTGAGCGAACGGGAAGAAAAGATCATCCGTTTGCGCTTTGGTATCGGCGAAAAGGCCGAGTACACGCTCGANNTTGGCAAACGTTTCAACGTGTCGCGGGAGCGCATTCGCCAGATCGAGAAAAAAGCGCTGAACCGGCTGCGCCATTCCAGCCGCCGCGACAAACTGAAATTTTTCATCGACTGAAACTCGGCGCGTCCGTCGGCAAGCCGGGGTTATGGCCCCGGTTTTTTTTGTCTGGACGGCGGCAAGGTATTTGTGTGCAGACAGAAAAAATTCTCGTTGCCATCTGCGGCGCCAGCGGCATGATCTTTGCCCGCTCGTTTTTGCGCCTGATGTGGACCGCCAGGCAGCCGGCGGACGGTATCTGTTCTGAGGCTGGGCGGCAGGTGTTGGCCCACGAACTGGCCATGGCGCCGGAGGATTTGCCCGGTGCCGGGCACTGGTTTTCGCCCGATGATCTGGCGGCGCCACCAGCCTCAGGCTCTAGCCGTTATCTGGGCATGGTGATTCTTCCATGCACGATGGGAACGCTGGCCGCCATCGCCAGCGGCCAGTCGCGCAATCTCATCCACCGCGCCGCCGATGTCATGCTGAAGGAACGTCGTCCGCTGCTTTTGACAACGCGGGAGACGCCGCTGAACCGCATTCATCTGGAAAACATGTTGCGCGCCCACGATGCTGGGGCCACCATCTGTCCACCGCTGCCGGGCTTCTACCTGCACCCGAAAACGCTCGAAGAAGCCGCCGATACTTTTTCCTGGCGGCTGGCCGATATGCTCGGCATCGGCATTGCCGGACGCGCCCGCTGGGGGGAGTGATATGGCTCGGCTTGCGGTGTTTCTCGAAATGATCAAATTTAAGTTCACCGTTTTTGCTTTGCCCTTTGCCCTGACCGGCGCCTTTCTCGCGGCGCGGGGCGTGCCGAGCATGATGATTTTTTTCTGGATAACCGTTGCCATGGTTGGCGCCCGCACCAGCGCCATGGCCTTCAATCGCATCGCTGATAAAAGTTTCGATGGCGGCAATCCGCGCACCAGCCATCGCGCCTTGCCGGCTGGTGATGTCTCAGGCCGGCAAGCCTGGCTGCTGACGATTGGCGCGGCGTTGTTGTTCTTCCTCGCCGCCTGGCAGCTGAATCCTTTAGCGTTGAAGGTTTCGCCTTTTGCCCTGGCCCTGACTTGGGGCTATTCCTATACCAAACGTTTCACCACCTGTTGCCATCTGATCCTGGGGCTTTGCCTGGCAATCGCGCCTTTGGGCGGCTGGGTGGCGGTTTCCGGCCACCTTAGCCATTATCCATGGGTTTTATCGCTGGGCGTTATTTTCTGGGTCGCTGGATTTGACACCATCTATTCCTGTCTTGACAGCGGTTACGACCGCGAGGCCGGTCTTTTCTCCCTGCCGTCACGTCTCGGTGTGTCAGGCTCCTTGCGGCTGGCCGCTATTTCTCATTTGCTGGCCATGGTTTTTTTCATCCTCACGGGCTGGCTTTGTCACCTGCACTGGTTGTATTATCTGTTACTCTTAGCGGCGGCGGTGGCCTTGTGGTATCAGCATCATATCGTCAGGCCGGGCGATCTGTCACGGATGCACCTGGCCTTTCAGACCATGAACAGCGCCATCAGCGTCGTCATCTTCGGCGCCGTTTGGCTGGCTTTGATCGTTAACTAACCTGAATATTCTGCCGCTGGACCATCGGCGCGTGAACTGAATAAGTCGACACGGCGCAGGCGGTATTTTTATTTTCCGGCTGATGGAATGACATAAAGCCCCTCGGAACCGATGTTCCAAAGGGGCTTTATGTTGTATGCGACTAAACAGCTAAGTTGCCGGAATTACTGGCGTCCCCAACCGGATTTGAACCGGTGTTGCCGGCGTGAAAGGCCGGTGTCCTGGACCTGACTAGACGATGAGGACGTATGTGGTGGGTCGTGCGCGATTCGAACGCGCGACTCTCTGCTTAAAAGGCAGATACTCTACCGACTGAGTTAACGACCCGCTGAGCGAAGCCTCGCTGTTTACTCTTTGCGGGTGCCTCTGTCAAGGGAAAAGCTTACGCTGTACAAACCCCGCGTCGTTTCATCCGCTTGGCACCGAAGAAAGTAACAGCATACCGGCGCTGAAAGCGGCAACCAGATGGTGGGCCGTGTTGGGCTCGAACCAACGACTCTCTGCTTAAGAGGCAGATACTCTACCAACTGAGTTAACGGCCCGTTCTGGTGGCGGCTTGTTTACCGTTCACGCGAAGAACTGTCAAGAGAGAATCTTGTCGTCCTTCCATGGCGCCGGGCCAATGACCGTTGCCCTTCCAGGGCCGCTATGGTAGAACGGGCGCGTCATATTGCACGGGCCGTTTCCGGTCTTTTTTCATACATGAGGGAGAAGATGGCAAAGAAAATACTCCTTGCTGACGAGGAAATCCCACGTCAGTGGTATAACGCCGCCGTGGATATTCCCGGCGGACTTCAGCCGCCGCTCGACCCGGCCACCAAACAGCCGATGGGGCCGGACAAACTAGCGCCGATTTTTCCGATGGGACTGCTCGAACAGGAAATGTCCGATAAGCGTTTTATCGACATTCCGCAAGAGGTGCTGGATATTTACGCCATCTGGCGGACGACGCCCTTGGTGCGCGCCACCAATCTTGAAAAGGCGCTGGGTACGAAGTCAAAAATCTTTTTCAAAAATGAAAGCGTGTCGCCGGTTGGTTCGCACAAGGCCAACAGCGCCGTGCCGCAGGCCTTTTTCAACATGAAAGAAGGGGTGAAGCGGCTTTCCACCGAAACCGGCGCCGGCCAGTGGGGCTGCGCCCTCTCCTTTGCCACCAGTAAGTTCGGTCTCGAATGCAAAGTCTACATGGTGCGGGTATCGTTCGGTCAGAAGCCGTACCGCAAATCGATGATCCAGACCTACGGCGCCACGGTCGTGTCCAGCCCCAGCCCGGACACGAAAGTCGGGCGGGGCATTCTCGCCGAACTTCCCGATACGCCGGGTTCTTTGGGCATCGCCATTTCCGAGGCGATCGAAGATGCCTTTTCCCGCGACGATACCAAATACGCTCTGGGATCGGTTTTGAATCATGTCTGCGTCCACCAGTCGGTCATTGGTCTTGAGGCGAAGAAACAACTGGCCCTGGTCGGAGAAACAGCGGATGTGGTTATCGGCTGCTGTGGTGGTGGTTCCAATTTTGCCGGTTTGGCGACGCCCTTTATCCCCGACTATCTCGAGGGGAAAAAGATTCGTTTTGTCGGTGTCGAGCCGGCCTCTTGCCCGACTCTGACCATGGGCAAGCTGGCCTACGATTATGGCGATGTCGCCGCGACAACGCCGCTGCTCTACATGTATACGCTGGGTCACAGTTTCATTCCGCCTGGCATCCATGCCGGTGGTCTGCGTTTCCATGGCATGGCGCCGATGGTGTCGGCGATGGTGCGGGAAAAGATCATCGAGCCGCTCAAGGTGCAGCAACTGGAATGCTTCGAGGCCGGCGTCCTTTTCGCGCGTACCGAAGGCATCATCCCGGCGCCGGAGACCTGTCATGCCATCCGCGCCGCCATCATCGAAGCCACGCGGGATTTGAAAAAAGAACAGACCATCCTGTTCAATTTCTCCGGGCATGGTTTGCTCGATATGGCCGCCTACGACAAGTATTTCGCCGGTGAACTGCGCGACTACGACTATTCGGACGCGGAGCTGACCCGTTCGCTGGCCGATCTCCCGAAAATCTGATTTTTATTTTCCCCACCGTCCTGACATGAGATGGCGGAATTTGTTATGCGCATCCTCGTTATCGCACTGCTACTGCCTCTCTTTTTCGTCATTCAAGCCGCCGCCGCCACCAATCCCGGTCGCTTTATTGATGACGGTGGTTATCTCGTCGAGGTGAATGGGCAGACCATCGCCTCGTTGCGTCCTGGCGACTCGTTTATCCCGGCTTCGACGATCAAGGTGCTGTCGGCCCTGACGATTCTGCGCACGCTCGGCGAAGACTTTCGTTTTTCGACCCAATTCTATTACGACCGGAATACGGAGATCCTCTCTGTCAAAGGCAGCGGTGATCCTTTTCTTACCTCGGAAGTATTGGTGAAAGCGGTGACGCGGCTGCGGCAGATCGGAGTGCGGCGGGTCTCGCAGCTTGTGCTTGACGATTCGGCCTTCGCCTTGTCGCATGACCTTCCCGACGGTTCGGAAAATTCCCGTAATCCCTACGACACCGGCAACGGCGCTTTAGTCGTCAATTTCAACGCCGTGGCTTTTCGCAAAGATGCTCAGGGACGGATTTTTCAGGGGGATCCACACACGCCGCTATTGCCTATCGCCAGGGAGCTGGCGGCCAGCGCCCCTGCCGGCGCACAGCGGGTCAACGTCTACA
>DOMU01000047.1 GCA_003509305.1 Desulfobulbaceae bacterium
TTGCCGCCACCTGCCGGGCACGGCGTGAGCTTGACCTGCCGCTCGTCACCATCGCCATGGGACGCGACGGACGCCTGTCCCGCATCGCCGGTGGCCTGTTCGGCTCGGATATTACCTTCGCCGCTGGTTTTGGCGCTTCGGCGCCGGGGCAGATCACCACCCATAAACTGCGTGAGGCAATGAAACTTCTCTACTTGGCGCCGAGGAATTAGCCAAACCGGAAAAAGGTTATTGGATTTCAAGGAAGCCTCACGAGTGGCGTCTACAGCAAGGATTTGAGCACCTTGGCCATTTCCGAGGGGTTGCGCGTGATGGTGAAGCCGCATTCTTCCATGATTGCAAGCTTCGCCTCGGCGGTATCAGCGCCGCCTGAGATCAGGGCGCCGGCGTGACCCATGCGTTTTCCCGCGGGCGCGGTGACACCGGCAATAAAGCCGACAATCGGCTTTATCATGTGATCTTTGCACCAACGCGCGGCTTCGGCTTCGTCCGGGCCGCCTATCTCGCCGATCATGATGACGGCGTCGGTATCTGGGTCGTCGTTGAACATGCGCATGATGTCGGCGTGTTTCAGGCCGTTGATCGGATCGCCACCGATGCCGACGGCAGCGGATTGGCCGAGACCGATTTCAGTCAGTTGGGCGACCGCTTCATAGGTCAGCGTGCCGGAACGGGAGACGACGCCGATACGGCCTTTTTTATGGATGTGGCCAGGCATGATGCCGATCTTGATTTCATCCGGGACGATGAGGCCGGGACAGTTAGGGCCGAGCAGAAAAGTTTCCTTCCCGCCTTGGGCAACCTTGGCTTTCATGCGATTCCGCACCATCAACATATCACGCACCGGGATGCCTTCGGTGATACAGATAGCCAGATCGAGATCGGCCTCAACCGCTTCCCAGATGGCGGCGGCGGCACCGGCGGGCGGTACATAGATGACGGAAACCGTAGCGCCGGTGGCCGCTCTCGCATCCGCCACCGTGGCATAGATCGGGATGCCTTCGAAGTTTTCCCCGACTTTTTTCGGGTTGACGCCGGCGACGAAACACTCTTTTCCGCCCGCGTAATCGCGGCACATACGGGTGTGGAACTGGCCGGTTTTGCCGGTGATGCCCTGAGTGATGACCTTGGTATTTTTGTCGATGAGGATGGACATGGTTTTTAATCCTCCTATTGGGCGGCGGCAATGATTTTGGTCGCGGCCTCGGCCATGGTCTCGGCGGCAATGATCGGCAGGCCGGATTCTTGCAGAATCTCTTTGCCCAAGTCCTCGTTGGTGCCTTTCATGCGCACGACCAGCGGCACGGCAAGCTGGACTTCCCTGGCCGCGGCGGCGATGCCCAGGGCAATGGTGTCGCAACGCATGATACCGCCGAAAATATTGACCAGGATTCCTTTGACCTTGGGGTTCCGGAGCATGATTTTGAAGGCTTCGGTGACTTTCTCCGCCGTGGCACCACCGCCGACATCAAGAAAGTTCGCCGGTTCGGCGCCAAACAGCTTGATCGTGTCCATCATCGCCATGGCCAAGCCGGCACCGTTGACGAGACAGCCGATATTGCCGTCAAGTGAGATATAGGCAAGGTCTGATTTCGAGGCCTCAACTTCGTCCGGGTCTTCTTCGTCAAGGTCGCGGCAGGCGACGATTTCCGGTTGCCGGAAAAGGGCGTTGTCGTCGAAATTGAATTTGGCGTCGAGCGCCTTGATAGCGCCGCCCCCTTCGAGAATCAGCGGGTTGATTTCGGCGAGCGTCGCGTCGGTTTCCATGTAACAGGCATAGAGCCTTTTAATGGTATCAACAGCCCGCGATAGCGAGGCCTCGGGCACGCCGATACCGCGCGCCAGATTTTCCGCCTGTCTGTCGGTGACGCCTAATAGCGGATCGACGAATTCTTTGATGATCTTTTCCGGCGTATCGCGCGCGACCTCTTCAATATCCATGCCGCCGGCAGCCGAGGCCATGATGACGACGTTCTGCCTCGCGCGATCGGTGAGGACGGCCAGGTAGTATTCCTTCCTGATGTCGGCGCCACTCTCGATCAGCAGGCGGCGCACCTTGCGCCCCTCCGGGCCGGTCTGATGCGTCACCAGTTGCATACCAAGGATGCTTGCGGCATGCTGCCGCACTTCATTGAGTGAGCGCGCGACCTTGACGCCGCCTCCCTTGCCGCGGCCACCGGCATGGATCTGCGCCTTGACGACCCAGACCGCGCCTCCGAGTTCTTCCGCCGCTTTAACCGCCTCATCAACGGTGAAAGCGGCCACACCGCGCGGAGTCAGCACGCCAAACTTACGCAGCAGCTCCTTGGCCTGATATTCGTGGATTTTCATAGGTATTCCTCTTTACCTTACATCCCGCCGCCATTTCGCCGGGCCGCTCTGATGGATGGAATGGCCGAGGCTGTCAACGGCCACCGTCACCGGCATGTCGCGGATGGTGAACTCATAGATTGCCTCCATGCCGAGATCGGCAAAAGCCACCAGGCGCGCCGCCGTGATCGCCCGCGCTACCAGACAGGCGGCACCTCCAGTGGCCGCCAGGTACACCGCCCGGTTTTTTTCGATAAGGGCGATGGTTTCCGCACCGCGTTCAGCCTTGCCGATCATGCCAAAGAGGCCAAAATCCTCAAGCATCGCACGTGAATACTTATCCATGCGGGTGGCGGTGGTCGGGCCAGCCGGGCCAACCACTTCTCCCTCAACGGGCGGTACGGGGCCGACGTAATAGATGAATCTACCGTGGAAATCGACAGGCAGGGGCTGGCCATCGGCGGCTAGCCCCACCAAACGCTGATGAGCGGCGTCACGCCCGGTGAGAATCGTGCCATTCAAAAGCAGCGTTTCCCCAGCCCGCCATGAGGCGATTTCATCACGGCTGATGCCATCTAAAAAGACGCGCTTGCCACCATCTTTTTCAGAACTTATTTCAGACCAGGATATTTCCGGCGGCGCAAAGGTGGCGGCGCCCGTGCCATCCAGCCGGAAATGGCAGTGGCGGCTGGCGGCGCAATTGGGCATCATCGCCACCGGCAGTGACGCGGCATGGGTAGGATATTCGAGGATTTTCACATCAAGAACCGTGATCAACCCACCCAGGCCCTGGGCGCCGATGCCTAAGGCATTGATCGCTTCGTACAATTCAAGGCGCAGCGCCTCAATGCGGTCGCGTGGGCCGCGCCGCCGCAGTTCCGGCATATCGACCGGGGCCATCAGCGATTTCTTGGCCAGAAGCATCGCCCGTTCCGGGCTGCCGCCCAAGCCGAGACCAATGAGGCCAGGCGGGCACCAGCCCGC
>DOMU01000067.1 GCA_003509305.1 Desulfobulbaceae bacterium
GCAGCGGGCCGAACAGCGGCGGGCTGACCTCCACCGGCGCTATATGCGGCTCATGGCGCACGCGATCAAATAGGCCGCCGGCATTTGTTTTTGATTGCGCTTGGCAACGGTGTGGCCGGTGGAGCGATGAAAACCAATTTCCAGCAACTCCCTACTTACTGAAAATGATCTCAACCGCGCATCCTTCAGTTTGATGTGGGGAAATCTCACCGATGACGTAAGGCGTTTCGCCGAGGGCGAGAAACTGGCGGCAAATATCCTCGACGGCGTTCCGTTCGACAATGGCCATCAAACCGATGCCCATATTGAAGGTACGGAACATTTCATCCTGAGGTACGCCGCCTTTCTCGGCGAGGAAAGAAAAGATTGGCTGCGGCGTCCAGGCATGGGTGTCGATTACCGCCTTCAGCCCTTTCGGCAGCACGCGCGGCAGGTTGTCGATGAAACCGCCGCCGGTGTTGTGCACCATGCCGCCGACCTTGAAATTCTTCAGGACATTGAGCACTGATTTGACATAGATGCGGGTTGGCCGTAAAAGTTCCTCGCCCAAAGTGCCACCACCGAGTTCGGCAACCTGGCTGTTGACGGTCAGACCCAGCTCATCGAAGCAGATTTTACGGACCAGTGAATAGCCGTTCGAGTGCAGGCCGCTCGAAGCCAGACCGATGATGACGTTGCCGCTTTTGATGCCACTGCCGTCAATGATAGCGTCGCGCTCGACGATGCCGGTAACGAATCCGGCCAGATCGTATTCGTTTTCTTTATAAAGACCGGGCATTTCGGCGGTTTCCCCACCCACCAGTGAGCACTGCGCCTGACGGCACCCCTCGGCGATACCCTCGACGATCTTGACGCCGGTTTCGACATCAAGTTTGCCGCAGGCCAGATAGTCGAGGAAAGTCAGTGGCACAGCGCCGCCGACCACGATGTCATTGACGCACATCGCCACCAGGTCGATGCCGATGGTGTCGTGCTTGCCCATCATCTGGGCGATCAGCACTTTAGTGCCGACGCCGTCGGTTGCGTTGACCAAAACCGGTTTATCGTACTTGTTTTTGTCGATGGCGACGAGTGAGGAAAAACCGCCAATGCCGCCAAGTACCCCGATTTTGTGGGTGGTGGCGACGATGTCTTTGATCCGCGCGATAAAGGAATTGCCACAGTCAATATCGACACCAGCCTGACTGTATTTCGATTCTTTCGCTTCGCTCATGGGAAATTTCCGTTTAGAAAATCAAGGGCAAATAGCTGAGAAAGTAAATTTTTCATAATCTGGTATAATACCCCATCTTGCCGTCCGATTCAATCCGCCTCCTCGAATAGCGTTGCGAGCGGGTCAATTTCCCTATACAGTGATGGGGCAATAGTCGGATATTTAATATATATTTTTTGTAAGGAATTTCGCCGTGTCCAATCCAAGCAGTGCGGAAAACAGGCAAACGGAAGCGGGTCTGGCCGATGCTGTCGTCTGTGAGTCGGAGATATGTTTCGTTGATGGCGAGGCCGGGCGCCTGCTCTATCGCGGCTACGACGCCATCGAACTGGCGGCAAAGAGTAGCTTTGAAGAGGTCGCCTATCTGCTGTGGTATGGCGCTATGCCGCGCGCCACCGAATACAAGGCCTTCCTTTCCGGTTTTATCGGTTCAATGACCCTGCCGGTGGAAACGGTCATGCTGCTCAGGATGTTTCCGAAAAGTTCCTCGCCGATGGAGGTGCTGCGCACCGCCGTTTCCTCGCTTGGCCACTGGGACCCGGACAGCGGCAACACGGCTCTTGACGCCTGCCTGCGCAAAGCCCAGCGCCTGACCCTGCGAATCCCGCTGCTGATCGCCGCCCATCAACGGCTGAAAAATGGCCTGGAGCCGATAAAACCGATTGCCGGGCACGGCATCGCTTTCAACTTCCTTTATACTTTATGGGGCAAGGAGCCAGACCCTTTGATTGAGCGCGCTCTGGATGCGGCGCTGGTGCTGCACGCCGACCATGAGCTGAACGCCTCGACTTTTGCGGCGCGAGTCACCGCCGCCACCATGAGCGATATTTATTCCTCGGTTACCTCGGCGATTGGCACGCTGAAGGGACCACTGCACGGCGGTGCCAATATGGAAGTCATGCAGCTTCTTACGGAAATCGGCAAGCCGGAGCGGGTCGAGGCCGTCATCGGCGATATGCTCGACCGCAAGATTAAAGTGCCTGGTTTCGGTCACCGCGTCTACTGCTGTGAGGATCCGAGAGCTGTGGCATTGCGCGAATACGCGCGTAAAGCCTGTCAACTCGTCGGTGACAGCAACTATTTCGACATCACCGAGGAGGTGCGCCGCGTCGTGTTGGAAAAAACCCAGGTGTTCCCCAACATCGATCTCTACAGCGCCTCGTTGTATAACGCCATGGAGCTGCCGCAGGAGTTGTTCACGCCGATCTTCGCCATTTCCCGCGTTGTCGGTTGGACGTCGCATATCTTCGAGCAGTGGAGCAACAACCGCCTGATCCGTCCCCGCGCCGAGTATGTCGGCCCTCATAATCTGCACTATATAAATATTCGCGAACGCGCCTGATTTTTTTCGCCCCGCCAACCCGGCGGGGTTTTTCTTTCAGCCATGGCTTACCAAGCCGAGACGAATCATGCCCAGTCTGCGCCAGACGCTGAAAGCCATTCTGCCGGAAATTTTACATTCGGATATCCGTGGCGCCTATGAGAGCGTTGGCGATATTGCTTTGCTCACGCTGCCGGATACACTGCTGCCCTACCAGGCGCAGATCGGCGTCGCGCTTTTGGCCAGCGATGCCCGCCTGCGCGTGGTGGCTCGCCGTCGGCCGATTAGTGGTGAATTTNNTCGTCTCGGCGGGCTTGAGATTATCGCGGGCGAGCCGCCTTTATCGACAATACACAGGGAAAACGGCCTGCGTTTTGCCGTCAATGTCGAACAGGTCTATTTTTCCGCCCGCCTGGCTGGCGAGCGCCTGCGCTTGGCGCGACTGTGCCAGAAAGGCGAACGGGTACTGGTGGTCGGTTCCGGCGTCGCGCCTTTGCCGTTGACACTGGCCGCCCATGGCGCGGCGGCGGCGATCATCGGCATCGAAAAAAATCCTCAGGCGCACGCCCTGGCCGTGGAAAATTGCCGGCTGAATCGCCGCCACGGCCACAAGGTGACACCGCTTCTCGCCGATTACCGCGACTTGACGCCGGCGGATTTGGGCCAGTTTGACCGGCTCATCATCGCCATGCCGGAAATCGCTTTGGCGGCGCTGCCACATTGCCTGCCCTTCATCAGGTTCGGCGGTATCCTCATGGTCTATTTTTTTCAAGATGAGGCACAGCCACTGCCACCGAAAGAAATCGCCACCATCCTGTCCGCCAACGGACGTCAGGGGACGCCGCTTGCCACTGTCCGCTGCGGTCACTGTGGCCGCTCGCGTTTCCGTTATTGTCTCGAAGTCCGCCTCCAATGAAGTCCCTGGGGCAAATTGGCGGCTAAAAATTCCTTGCGTCAATGAAAAGGCAAGGTACGTTCTGGGCGGTTTTCACCTTTTCATCCGCATCCTGTACGAGGAAATCCCATGACACTATTCGCGCAGTTTTTTGGGGCCGCCCGCGAAGTGACCGGCTCGTTCCATGTTCTCCACACCGATAAAAGCCGCATCTTGCTCGACTGTGGCCTGTTCCAGGGACGCCGCAAGGAGGCGGAGGCGAAAAACCGCGCCCTGCCCATCGACCCGGCGATTCTCACCGGCTGCGTGCTGTCGCACGCCCACCTCGACCACGCTGGCCGTATCCCGATGCTGTGCAAGGGCGGCGGGTTCACCGGCCCAATTTTCGCCACCAACACTACCGCCGACGCCTGCGCCTATCTTCTTAAGGATTCGGCGAAAATTCAGGAAAATAATGCCGCCTATCTCAACTATAAAATCGTCCGCAACTTTCTCGGTGGCGTCGTCGAGGGCGGGCCGAAAATGTCCGAGGCCAAGCGCCGCGAGGTGAAGGCGCTGTTAAAATCGACGGAAGCCCGCCTGAATGAGGAAATTATCGCCAGCTTGCAGGCACAGCATCACCTGGAGCGGATCGAGCCTCTGTACAGCATCGAGGATGTCGCGGCCTGCCTGCCCTCTTTCACCGGCTTTGCCTACCGCCATCCATTTGCCGTCGCCGAGGATGTGACCTGCACCCTCTACGACGCCGGCCATATCCTCGGCTCGGCTATGGCCGTCCTCACCGTAACCAGTGGCGAGGACCGGAAAAACATCCTCTTTTCCGGCGATGTCGGCCACTTCGGCAAGCCGATTGTCCTCGACCCGACGCTTAACTTTGCCGAGGAACACCGCGACATCGACCTGATGATTATGGAAAGCACCTACGGCGACCGCCGCCACGAGGCCGACGGCGACCTGAAGGAGATGCTGCGGCGGGTACTGAACGAAACCTTTGAGCGTGGCGGCTCGGTCATCATCCCGGCCTTTGCCTATGGCCGTACCCAGGAGCTGATTTACTTCCTGCACGAATTGTATCTGGAAAAGGCGGTACGCCAGGTGCCGGTTTATATCGACAGCCCGCTGGCCACCAGTCTCACCACGGTGTTTGACCGGCATCCGGAGAATTACGACAACGAAACGCGGCAGGGTTTCATAACGCGCGGTGTTAAACCGTTTGCTTTCGAGCACTTGCGTTTTGTCGAATCGGTCGAGGAGTCGATGGCCATCAACCGCGACCAGAGAAGCCACATCGTTATCGCCGGTTCCGGCATGTGCGAAGGTGGCCGCGTGCTGCACCATCTGCGTTTCAAAATTCACGACGAAAAGAACACCGTGCTCATCGTCGGTTTTATGGGCAAAAACACCTTCGGCCACCTGTTGCAGGCCAAGGGCGCCGCCTATGAAGAAAATGGGCGTCAGGGTCAAGCGCCGCTCGTGCGCTTTTACAACAAAGAATATCCCTTGCGGGCGCATGTGGTGACTTTAAGTGGCTTCAGCGCCCACGGCGACTATGAGGAACTGCTGCGGGTGATTGACCAGTCTAACCTGCATGTGAAAAAAATCGCCTTGGTACACGGTGAGGAAGAGCAGATTTTTCCCTTCCAGAAACGTTTGCAGGGGTTGGGCTATTCGGTAACGGTACCACGGCAGGGCGAATCGGTGACGGTGGCGGCATNNGCAAGCGATTCCCATCGGGAGTGCGGATACTTGCTTTGGAATGCGCGATAACTGTCATCAGTCGGTGAAACGCCGGTTGATTTCCTCAAGTTTTTCCTGCGCCTCTTCCCAGCGGCCATACCAGCGTTCGAGCCGACTCCGGCATTTGTCGTATTTTTTTGAAGTTTCCGTCCAGGCTCTGTTATCGGCGTAGAGGGCCGGGTCGGCCATGATCGCCTCCAATTCGATCTTCTCCGCCTCCAGCGGTTCGATGGCCGCCTCGGCTTCTTTGACCTGCTTCTGCCAGGGGGCGGCCAGGCGGNNGCCGGCTGCGCTCCTGACGGCGTTCCGCCTCGCGTTTTTTCTGGTCGCGGCGATCCTGGCTCGACTGATTACCGAGTGTGGCGGCGGTTTCTTCCTGGCTCTTATCCGGCTTGTTTTTCACCGTTTTGGCGGCGAAGTTTCCGGTCATCTGTTCAATCTTGCACAGGTACTCCTCGACATTGCCGTCGTAAAGGGTGATTTGCCCATCTTTTACTTCCAGCACTTTGTTGACGAAGCCGTCGAGGAAATAACGGTTGTGTGAGACGACGATAATGGTGCCGTCGTAGCTGGCCATTGCCTGGCGCAGAATATCCTGCGAACTCATGTCGAGGTGGTTGGTCGGCTCGNNGCGGTCGTGGGTGACGGCGATGACGGTGCCGGGGAAGTTGTGGAGATGCTGCTCGAGCCAGGCCACCGACTCGGCGTCGAGGTGGTTGGTCGGCTCGTCAAGCAGCATCAGGTTGGCCGGGCTGGCGATCATCTTGGCGAGCGCCAGGCGGCTCTTTTCGCCGCCGGAGAGCACCGCCACCTTCTTTTCCACCTCTTCGCCACGAAAGAGGAAGGCGCCCAAGAGTGAGCGGATGTTCGTCACCGTCAGGTCTTCACTGGCCAGGGCCATGGTTTGTAAAACCGTCAGGTTCGGCGACAGTTCCTGGGCCTGATGCTGGCCGAAATACGACAGCCTGACGCCGGTGCCAAAACGGATGCCGCCGCCATCGGCCTCGGTCAGCCCGGCGAGGATTTTCATCAGTGTCGATTTGCCGGCGCCATTAACGCCGACCACCGCCACTTTGTCACCGCGCTGCAAAGTCAGGCTGGCGTCGGCAAAGACCTGATGGTTCCCATAACTTTTGCGCAAATCCGCCACCATCAGCACATCGCGGCCCGACGGCGGCGACGGTGGAAAACGAAAATGAATCTGCTTTTCGTCCTCCTCAATTTCGATGATTTCCATCTTTTCAAGTTGTTTCAGGCGGCTCTGGGCCTGCCGCGCCTTGGTCGCCTTTGAGCGGAAGCGTTCAACGAAGCGCATGGTCTGGCGGATTTTGGCCTGCTGGTTGTCGTAGGCGCCCTTTTCAATCGCCCGCCGCTCGGCCTTATCGCCGACATAAAAGGAGTAATTCCCTTTATAAACGGTGAGTTTGCCGAGGCTTAGTTCCCAAGTCAGGCTGGTCACCTTGTCGAGGAAGGCGCGGTCGTGCGAAATGATCACCATCGCTCCCGGATAGTCGCGCAGGAAGTTTTCCAGCCAGGTCAGGGATTCGAGGTCGAGATGGTTGGTCGGCTCGTCTAAAAGCAAGAGCGTCGGCGCTTCGAGCAGCATCTTGGCGAGTTTTAAGCGCATCAGCCAGCCGCCGGAGAATTCGGTCACCGGCCTGGCCATGTCGGCGGTGCGAAAGCCGAGACCCAAAAGCACCTTTTCGATACGCGCCGTCATGGTGTAGATGCCGGAGGCGTCGAGAATATGCTGCACTTCGCCCTGTCGCGCCAAAGCCGCCGCGAATTCCGGGCTGTCGGCGGGTAAAGCCGATAGGCGGTTATGTAGCGCTTCCGCCTCTTTTTGCAGGGAGATGAGGCCGGCGAAGGCAGTTTGTGCCTCTTCGTAAAGGGTTTTTCCGGAGAGCAATTCGTTTGATTCCTGCGGCAGATAGGCCACGGTCCAGCTTCTGGCGCGGTTGACCACACCATCGTCGGTTAAGGTCAGCCCGGCCATGATCTTCATCAGCGTCGATTTCCCGGCGCCGTTGACGCCGACCAAGCCAATGCGGTTGCCCTCGTAGATCTGGGCGGAAATATTTTTGAACAGATGCTTATCGCCGAAGCGAATATCGAGGCCGTTAATTGACAACATATTCAACACTTCCTTTTGAGCGCCACGATTCGGTGACGATATGCAGGCGACGGCGCAGACCGAGTTGTTCGAGCCGCAGCAGATTACCGCGCCGCTGGCCGCTGAGCCGCGACCGGTCGCGGGGTGAAACGAAGATTGTCAGGATTTGCCCGGTGGTTAGGGCGCTCAGGCGGCGGCGCAGTTCGAGAAACCATAGCCGCTGGGCGGCCATTTCCCCCAAGGCCGGATGATACGGCCCGGCGAGAACCGCCGGCGCTAACTCCGTCGATGGTGGTAAACCATAGCGAATCACTTCAATGCCGGCGGCATCGAACAGGCGCTTGGCCCGCGCCAGCCAGGCAACGGTTGTGGTCAGGGAAAGGGGCCGGTACAAGCCGGCGGCATATAAATCGGCCAGACCGGTACCGGCCAGAACCAGGGCCGGGTAGAGCCGTACCATGGCCGGACGCAGAGCTATGGTTTCTCTGATGGTGGCAAGGAATGAGGGCCAGCTTTCGCCCGGCAGGCCGGGCAGCAACTGGACGCCGCAGACAAAACCCAGCCGTTTTATGGTGGCGATTGCCTGCCTCGTATCATCAGTCGTATGGCCGCGCCGCGAGAGAGCCAGCACCAGTTCATCCAGGGATTGCACGCCCAGTTCAACAGTGGTTACGCCCCAATCGCGCAGCCGGAAGAGATTGTCCTGGCCACAGCAATCAGGCCTCGTCGATACACGAATGGTGGCGATGCGGCCATCGGCCAGATAAGGTCGCGCCTGAGCCAGCAGCTTTTCCTGCTCGGCCCAGGGCAGGCAGGTGAAGGAACCGCCATAGAAGGCCAGTTGTGCCGGGTGTTTTTGTGAACGGGCCAGCCATGTTTCAATCTCCGCCGCCACATCCGGAAAAGAATCGCCACCAGCAATCGCTTGCTGATCGCAAAACAGACAGCGGTGCGGACAGCCGCGATGGCCGATGAAGACCGGGATGATCAGCGGCATTGGCCAGCGGCGTGACGCAAACGTTCAAGGCTTTCGGCGGCGGCCTTTTTTTCCGCCTCTTTTTTCGAGCCGGCCTCGCCGGTGCCGAGTACTTCACCGTGGAACAGCACCGATACCGTGTACTGCCGGTGATGGGCCGGGCCGTCTTCCTTTTCCAGACGGTAAAGCGGCTGCTCGTTGTACTTTTCCTGCAAGGTTTCCTGGAGCTGCGATTTGCTGTCGCCAATCAGAAACTGCTGGCGCTCTTCATCGAGTCCCGGCGTGAACAGCGCCTCGGCCAGCGTCTGCGCCGCCGTGAAGCCGCCATCCTCAAAGACGGCGCCAAAGACGGCCTCAAACGCGCTGGCGAGAATCGACGGTTTGGCCCGCCCCTGTGTCGCCTCTTCGCCCTTGCCGAGGCACAGGTAGGCGCCCAGGTCGATTGCTCGCGCCAGCCGCGCCAAATACGTTTCGTTGACCAGGGCCGCCCGTAGCCGGGTCAAATCGCCCTCCCGCAGTTCCGGGTAACGCTGGGTTAACAGGTGCCCAACCACAAGGTCGAGCACGGCGTCGCCAAGGAATTCGAGGATTTCGTTGTGCTCGGCGGCCTTGCCGCGCTCGAAGGCAAACGATGAATGCACCAACGCGCGTTGCAGCCAGCGCAGGTCGATGAAACGGTAATCCAGCCGCCCTTCCAAAGCGCTCAACCGCTCTTTATTGGCCAGAATCAGGGCGTCCAACACACTTGTCATACAGGTGATTTCCCTTGTCAAACGGATTTTCTATGGTATAAATATGCGGTTTTTACGAGGGCGGCGTAGCCAAGTGGTAAGGCAACGGTCTGCAAAACCGTCATTCAGCGGTTCAAATCCGCTCGCCGCCTCCAAGGAATGATGCAAGGGATATGGTTCGCCATATCCCTTTTTTTTGTGCCCGGCATTTGCCGCGCATTCAATACCGGAAAAGCGGGCCGTGGTCAAGCAAGTGGAGAATGAACAAGTGCAATCGGCAGCTTCCCGGCCCTCCGGGAGAATGGCAATCCTCTTTGCGCCGGTAATGGACTTGTGTATATTCTCGCGGACGTAAATAACAGGTCATGGCCTTTTCGAGCCGTTCTTGCCATCTCCACAATTTTTCTCGGCGTGTTTCCCCGTGCAACTGATTATCCCTGACTACATCAAAACTATTGTTCCCTATCCGCCCGGCAAGCCGCAGGATGAGCTGGAGCGGGAATATGGGGTGAAAAATTCGATCAAGCTGGCCTCAAACGAAAATCCGTGGGGGCCGTCACCGAAAGCCATCGCCGCCGTCCACGAGGCGGTGGCCACGTTGAACCGTTATCCGGACGGAGCCAGCTATTATCTCACCCAGGCGCTGGCCGCCCATCATGGCCTTGACACCAGCGAAATCGTCCTCGGTAATGGCTCGAACGAGATGATAGAATTTCTCGTCAAAGCCTTCATCCGCGAAGGGCTGGAGGTGATTTGCAGCCACCCATCCTTTCTCATGTATGAGAAATTCACCCAGATGCGCGGCGGGCGCTGCGTGGTCGCGCCGCTTGCCGGTATGCATCATAACACCGAAGCGGTCTTGGCCGCGATCACGGTGGATACACGGCTGATTTTTCTCGATAATCCCAATAATCCCAGCGGCTCGGCGCTGACGCCTTTGACTCTCTGTGATTTTCTCGCCAGGGTACCGGAACATGTGGTGGTGGCGCTTGACGAAGCCTATATCGACTTCGCTGGGCCGGAGCTGCATCTGGATATTCATGCGTTGATTCGCGGCACAAAAAACCGCTGCCCGGTGGTCTTTCTGCGTACCTTCAGCAAGGCCTACGGCCTGCCCGCTTTGCGCGTCGGTTACGGCCTGATGCCGCGGGAAATCGCCGCCTGCCTGCACAAGGTACGCCAGGCTTTCAACATCAACAGCCTGGCACAAGCCGGGGCTTTGGCCGCCCTGAACGATCAGGCCTACTTTCGGGATATTGTCGCGCGTAACCGGCGCGGACGCCAGTTCCTTGTCGACCACCTCAGCCGTCTCGGCTGCGACCCGCTGCCCAGCGAGACCAATTTCATCTTTTTCGATATTCATGCCGACGCCGACCGCCTGTATGAGGCCATGCTGTATCGTGGTGTGATTATCCGTTCGATGCGCGCCTACGGCCATCCGTCCTGCCTGCGGGTGACGGTGGGTACCGACGAGGAAAACACACGTTTTCTTACCGCCATTGAAGAATGCCTGCGAGAAATCCGTGCCTGAACTGTCAGTTATCACCATCGACGGCCCGTCTGGCGTAGGTAAATCGTCGGTCAGCCGCGAGGTGGCCGCCGCCCTCGGCTACAGCTACCTCGACACCGGCGCCATGTACCGGGCGGTGGCGGTCTTCGCTCATGACGCTGGCATTGCCGACAGTGACAGCCAGGCGATTGCCGCCGCTCTTACTGACTTCGAGTTGACACTCGCGCCAGGCGAAGACGGTGTTACCAGGGTTCTGGTTAATGGTCTGGATGTTACCGACCGCCTGCGCTCGCCGGAAATCTCCATGGCTTCTTCGAGGGTGTCGGCTTTGCCGCCGGTGCGGGAAAAGCTGGGAAGGATGCAGCGGAAAATCGGCGAGGCGGGACGTGTGGTGGCCGAAGGCCGCGACATGGGCACGGTGGTTTTCCCTGACGCCGCGCATAAATTTTTCCTTGATGCTCAAACGG
>DOMU01000217.1 GCA_003509305.1 Desulfobulbaceae bacterium
GCCAAAGCCATCGGCAGCGCCGCCATGGGCGACGCCATTGTCGCCCGCCTGTAGCCGGGGGAAAGGCCATGGCCAACGAAACCGTTCTCGTCGCCACCGGCGATTCCGGGGAACTGGCGGCGAAAATCGCCGGGCATATGGGTCTGCCGCTGGTAGCGATGATCAAAAAGGTTTTCGCCGATGGCGAGATTTACCATGCCTTTCCGGAATCGATTTCCGGTAAAGACCTGGTGATCATCGGCGCCACCCACTCGGCCAACGCCCATCTGGAACTGCTCGACCTGATCCAGGGCGGTCACTACTGGAACGCCGCCAGCATCAATGTCGTCATCCCCTTTCTCGGTTACTCGACAATGGAGCGGGCAAAACCCTTTTCGCACGAGATTCCGAAGGGCATCACGCGCACGCGGCTGATCTTTCAGACCAGGCCGGATTTCGTTGCCTTTGTCGATCTGCATTCGGAAGCGGTGCTGCATTCACATCGTGGCGATATCCACACCGCCCATATCTGGGCCGACAAGTTGGTGATGGAGAAAATCCGGGCCAGCGGTTTGCAAGATTTCGTGCTGGTGTCACCGGATTACGGTTTCTCGAAACGGGTGGCGCGGTTGGCGCGGCTTCTTGATTGCCCGCATACCGCCGCCGACAAAGACCGCTTCGATACCGATAAAACCATCGTCGGCCAGATATCCAGCGTCGTCAGGGGGAAGACGGCGGTTCTCTGTGACGATATGATCCGCACCGGCGGTTCGATCATCCAGACCGCCGAACGCTGTCTCGAAGCCGGGGCCAGGGAAGTGATGGTCCTGGCCACTCACCTGGTGCTGGCGCCGGGGGCGCGGGAAAAGCTTACCGCTTCACCGATAAAAAAAGTCATCGGCTCCGATTCCTATCCTGGGCGGCACAGTGACGATTTTCTTGATGTCTATTCACTGGCGCCGCTTTTGGCCGAAGTGCTGACGAAACGCCTGGCGCTGTGACGTAATCCCATTTTTCATTTCGGGATGCACTGATCCTTCTTTCAGTTTTTTGTGGTTCCCTCTGACCGCTGCGCCGGCCTCCCTGCTGAAGAGGGCGCCCCGCAACCTCTTTCTTTCCCCGCCTTCGGTATGCCCTCCGGATAAGCCCGTGCGCCAGTCTCTCGTTTTTAGCGTGGCAGCGGCCCGATATGTGGCGATTCAATAGAAATGATTCACACCATGAAAAATTTGCTTGCCAATGCCCGCGAGACCGGCAACACTAAATAATCACGTGAAACTGTGCGAGGCTGGCTGTATTTGCCGCCAGTGCCCGTGCCATCACGCCGGTCACAGCGCTGGAGACGGAAAGACCGCATCGTACACGCCGCCGCGCATGTAAATAACCGCCCACTGTTTTGATAACATTCAACCCTAGCCCAATCATCGCCACCATGACAACCTCAAAGAGTAACGCTGATCTCCTGCCCACCGCGACAGAGCCTCGCCCGACGGTATATGAAGAATGCCGGCGGAAAGGGGTTTCCCGTCGCAAATTCATTCAATTCTGCGCGATGATGGCGGCGGCGATGGGCTTGGAAGACGTCGCCGTCCCGAAAATCGTCAAAGCGCTGGAGACAAAGCCGCGTCTGCCGATCATCTGGCTGCACCTGCAAGAGTGCACCTGTTGCAGCGAATCGTTCATCCGCGCCGACCATCCGGTGGTGGCATCACTGCTGTTCGATCACATTTCCCTCGACTATACCGAAACTCTGATGGCCCCATCCGGTCATCAGGCCGAACAATCGATGGAAGACACGATGAGCAAATATGCCGGCCAATACCTGCTCATGGTCGAAGGTTCGGTGCCGACCAAAGATGATGCCTACTGCTGCATCGGCGGCAAAAGCGCGCGGCAGATCCTTACAGACGCCGCTAAAGGCGCCAAAGCGGTCATCGCCTGGGGCAATTGCGCCACGGCGGGCTGCGTGCAAGCCGCCAACCCCAACCCCACCGGAGCGGTCGGGATTGCACGCTTTATCGGTGACAAACCGCTGATTCACGTGCAAGGCTGCCCGCCAATCGCCGATGTCATGGCTGGTGTCATTGTTCATCTCCTGACGTTCAACTCACTGCCCATACTCGACGATCTCGGCCGGCCAAAGGCATTTTATTCGCGGCGCGTGCATGACACCTGCTATCGCCGCGCCAATTTCGATGCCGGACTTTTCGCTGAAAGTTTTGACGATGAAAACGCCAGGCGCGGTTATTGCCTCTACAAGCTGGGCTGCAAAGGGCCAACTACTTACAACGCCTGCGGCATCATCAAATGGAATGGTGGTGTCAGCTATCCGATCCAAAGCGGGCATCCCTGCCTCGGTTGCAGTGAGGCGGGTTTCTGGGATCAAGGGTCTTTCTACAAACGAGATACCGTTGTCGAAGGTTTTGGTATTGAGGAAACGGCGGATAAAATCGGTTTGGCGCTCGGCGCCGTCACCGTCGCCGGCATCGCCGCCCACGCCATCGGTACCAACATCCGTAAACGCCGTGAAATCAACGAGGTAGAGTAACCAAATACGGCCAGAGCGAAATAAAAATAACCAGGCGCCGCATAACCGCCGCTAACAATCACTCTTAATCACATAAATACCATGGCCACGCGAATAGTCGTTGATCCAATCACCCGAATTGAAGGGCACCTCAGAATCGAGGCGGAAATCGAAAACGGCGTTATCAAAGACGCCTTCAGCTCCGGCACGATGGTGCGCGGCATCGAAACCATCGTCAAAGACCGCAATCCCCGTGACGTCTGGGCTTTTGTCGGTCGTCTGTGCGGCGTATGCACGGGAACGCATTCGCTCACCTCGGTGCGCGCCGTTGAAAACGCCCTTGGCATTGCCGTGCCAAAAGGCGCCGAACTGATCCGCAACATCATGCTCGCCGCGGGGTATATCCAAGACCATGTCGTGCATTTTTATCATCTGCACGCCCTTGACTGGGTCGATGTTGTTTCGGCGCTGCAAGCCGACCCGATGGCGGCCTCCGCCGCCGCGCAGCAGCTTTCCGACTGGCCGAAAAGCTCCGTTGGTTATTTCACCGACCTTCAGAACAGGTTGAAAAAATTCGTCGCCAGCGGCCAGCTCGGCATATTCGCCAACGGCTATTGGGGACATCCGGCCTATAAACTGACGCCGGAGCAAAACCTTATCGCCGTCGCTCACTATTTGGAAGCGCTTGAGTGGCAAAAGGAAATGGTGAAAATCCACACCATTTTCGGCGGCAAGAACCCACACCCCAACTATCTGGTCGGTGGTGTGCCATGCAGCATCAACACCAACGAGGCCAACGCCATCAACGCCGAACGTCTGGCCTTTGTCCGCCAGACCCTCGAAACTGGGCGCAACTTCGTCAACCAGGTTTATATCCCCGACCTGCTCATGGTCGGCAAAGTCTATGCGGACGAGTGGACGAAGATCGGCGCCGGTTGCCTGAATTATCTCTCCTTTGGCGATTTCCCGACAGATGGCTACAGCAACGTGGAGAATTATAAAATGCCGCGTGGCATCGTGCTTAAGGAAGACCTCCTTAAAGGGGTGCTCAACAAAGTTTACCCCGTTGATGCCAATTCGCCGG
Organism: Desulfobulbaceae bacterium; assembly: GCA_003509305.1. Taxonomy (GTDB): domain Bacteria; phylum Desulfobacterota; class Desulfobulbia; order Desulfobulbales; family Desulfocapsaceae; genus UBA8130. Next base: position 3,591 of record DOMU01000217.1, read on the forward strand.
ATGAGATCAAGGAATACATTTATCATTCCTGGTATAAATATAAGGCTGGTAAGGAAGCGGGCCTGCACCCCTACGAGGGTGAGACCGATCTCGATTACACCGGCCCGCGCCCACCCTATGAGAACCTCGATACCAACAGGGCATACAGTTGGGTGAAAACGCCGCGCTGGAAGGACTTGCCGATGGAAGTTGGCCCCTTGGCGCGTATGCTTGTCGCCTATGCCGCGGGCGCGCCCGAACAGACGAAAATTATCAACGACACGCTCGAAGCCCTCAAGCTTCCTCCCACCGCGCTCCTTTCGACGCTCGGACGCACGGCGGCGCGCGGCCTGGAAACCAAGCTGATTTGTGACTGGGCGATTGAATTCTATGACTCCCTCATCGTCAACTTGGGCAGGTCCACGCGCATGGTCAACCAGGACGCCTGGGACGATGGGCGTTGGCCAGAACGGGCCAAAGGCGTTGGCCTGACTGAGGCGCCGCGTGGCGCTCTGGCGCACTTTATCGTCACGGAAAAAGACCGCGTGGAAAACTATCAGATGGTCGTTCCGACGACCTGGAACGCCTCACCGCGCGATCAGAAAGGCCAGCTTTCCGCCTATGAGGCGGCGCTGATCGGTACGCCTGTGTACGATCCGGAAAAACCGCTGGAAATCATTCGTACCATCCATTCCTTTGACCCCTGCCTCGCCTGCGCCGTGCATCTCCATGACGAAAAAGGCGGACACATTCATCAACTCGCAACCTTCTAAGAAACCGCTCCCATGAAAAGCCGCAAAAGAGAACTGCGTGAAGTCTATGTCTGGGAACTGCCGGTGCGCTTCTTTCACTGGGTAAATGCGCTGTGCATCTGCGTGCTCTGCGTCACCGGTTTTATCATCGCCAACCCGCCCACCCTCATGAGCCAGGTGGAGGCAAGTTTTAGTTACTGGTTCGGCATTGTCCGCTTTATCCACTTTGCCACCGCCTTTGTTTTTATGTTTAATTTCATCTTCCGCATTTATTGGGCATTTGTCGGCAACCGATATGCGACATGGGACAATTACATCCCGCTCCGCGCCAGGCAGTGGCGGAATGTTTGGCATGTCCTCATGACCGACGTGTTGATGATTCGTAACGAGGAAGAGCGAAGTATTGGCCACAACACCGTGGCCACATTGTCCTATCTCGTACTCTTGCTGGCGGCTGTGCTGCAATGCATAACCGGTTTCGCCCTCTATGCGCAAACGAGCACATTGCCGCTCTTTCAGTGGGCCACCTGGATCACTCCGTTGTTGGGTGATGAGATGAATGTGCGCATCGTCCACCACCTGCTGACGTGGTTCTTCATCCTCTTTACCGTTATCCATGTCTATATCGTGTTCTACCACGATTATATCGCCCGGCATGGCCTCATCTCGTCGATGATCGGCGGCTGGAAGAATATCCCTGAGGATGTGGCGGAAGAAGAGGAAAAGCTCGAGCAAAAAGAGAGGCGGCGCTCCCGCCGGGCGGGCCATGCCGTCTGACGCCGCTGAAAACACGCTGATTCTCGGCGTTGGTAATCTTATCCTCAGGGACGAAGGCGTGGGCATACATGTTGTCCACGCCCTTGAAGCCGGTACCGCTGGCGATCTGCCGCCGCAGGCGCATACGCTTGACGGCGGCACCGGCGGTTTTCACCTGATTGGCCGCATGCAGGAATACCAGCATGTCATCATGATCGATGCCACCCTTGATGATCAGCCGCCCGGCACGGTAACGGTCATTGAGCCACGTCACGCCGCCGATTTTCCACCGCTTTTGAGCGCCCACGAAGTCGGCCTGCGCGATATGATCGAGGCCATGGCCTTAAGCGGCAACGTTCCCCGCATCCATCTCATCACCGTTTCCGCCGCCGATGTCAGTGAAGTTGGCATGGAGCTAACGCCCGCGGTGCAAGCCGCCATCCCGGAAGTCATTGCCAAGGTAAAAGCTTTGTTGGATGGTAAAATGGTTTAGAGCAATTTAACTTTAACTTTTTACATAGGAGGTCTAAACTATCTTCATGAAGATAGCCAGTGAAGAAATCCGCACTTTTGTCGTGAAGGCTTACTTGTCAG
>DOMU01000003.1:0-529 GCA_003509305.1 Desulfobulbaceae bacterium
CAGAGCCGTGACCGGGGCCTTATCCGGCGCCTTGGCGGGACCAACCGCCAAGGCCACCGAGACGTTCAGGAGCAGCGCCGCCGCCGCCCATGCCAGAATCTTTTGTTTTTTACCCATTTCCTCTCCATATAGTTGTTGATAAAAAAGGGTCGCGATACCCACAGAGTCTCGCGCCCTCGCTTATGTCGCGCTCAACAATCATACCAGAAAAAGGAAAAGGGCGGATAAAGATTCACACCCGCTCTAAAATAGATTTCAAATCCTCCTCCGGCGCCGTAATTGGTTTGATGGCAAAATTATCCACCAAAACCTGCAGCACATTCGGGCTGACAAAGGCCGGCAACGACGGGCCGAGGCGGATATTTTTGATACCGAGGCTCAAGAGCGACAGCAGAATAACCACCGCCTTCTGCTCATACCAGGACAAAATCAGCGACAGCGGCAGGTCGTTGACGCCGCAGCCGAAGGCGTCGGCCAGAGCCATGGCGATTTTCACCGCCGAATAGGCGTCGTTGCACTGACCGACATC
>DOMU01000003.1:535-21157 GCA_003509305.1 Desulfobulbaceae bacterium
GAAACGGAACTTGCCGCAGGCCAGCGTCAGCACCAAACAGTCGGCGGGAATCTGTTCCACCAGTTCGGAATAGTAATTGCGTCCCGGTTTGGCGCCGTCGCAGCCGCCAACCAGGAAGAAGTGGCGGATTTTTTTCGCCTTCACCGCTTCAATTACCTGACCGGCGACACTGAGCACGGCGTTGCGGGCGAAGCCGGTCATCACCGTGCCGGCATCGGCATCTTCGGCGAAACCGGGCAGAGCGAGAGCGCGCTCGATCACCGCGGAGAAATCCTTTTTGTCATCAATATGAGCAACGCCCGGCCAGCCGACCAAGCCGGTGGTGAAGACGTTGTCACGATAGGAATCCGCCGGCTTCTGGATACAGTTGGTGGTGAAGACGATGGCGCCGGGGAAATTCGGCATTTCTTTCTGCTGATTCTGCCAGGCGGTGCCGAAGTGTCCGTAAAAATGCGGATACTTCTTGAGGCCGGGATAGCCGTGGCAGGGCAGCATCTCGCCATGGGTGTAGACGAAAATACCTTTGCCTTCGCTCTGTTTGAGGATCGTATCCAGGTCGCGCAGGTCGTGGCCGGAGACGAGAATCGCCCTGCCCTTCTTATGTCCCAGCGGCACGGTGGTTGGCTGCGGCTGGCCGTAGGTGCCGGTATTGCCGGCATCAAGCAGTTCCATCGCCCTGATATTTATTTCGCCGCATTTCAAAGCCAGCGCCACCAGATCGCTGACACCCTGCCCTTTGCGGCTGAGTTCGGCCATCGCCTCGTGGATGAAGGTATAGATCGCCTCATCCTCCTGGCCGAGAATGGCGGCATGGTCGGTATAGGCCGACAGGCCGCGCAGGCCAAACAAAAGCAACTGCTTCAGCGAGCGCCGGTCGGCATCGTCGTCGAGACTGGGCAAAAGATGCAAGGCCTCGCCCTGAGCGGCCAGTTGGGCCACGGTTGCCGCCGGTTGAAACGTCACCGGCGCCTCCTGGGGAACGCTGCCGCCAGACTGCACGAGGCGGTCTTTCAAACCATCCCGCAACGAGGCGACCTTAACGGCCAAGCCGTGGATACGCTCGGGATCGAAATCGACATTGGTCAGGCAGGAGAAGATTGCCTCGCAGGTGAGGCGATTCACTGCCGCATCGGTCAGTCCGGCCTTGCGCGCGGCTGTCGCTACCAGCGACAAACCTTGTACCGTATAGGTGAGGGCGTCCTGCAGACTGGCGACCTCACCGTTTTTGCCGCATACGCCGGCGATGGTGCAACCCTGCCCTTTGGCCGTCTGCTCACATTGATTGCAAAACATGTTGTCCTCCTGGAAAAATGCCGGCAACGCCGTCCGGCTGGTTGAGAAACCGTGGTGTGTGATTCACGCCACCGCTTTTTTATGATGCCCCAGAACATACCCCGGCGGGGGTGGGCATTCCTTGACGCTGGTCAAAAAGCGCAGAAAAAGAAGCAGGCCCGTCACCGAGCTTGTCCAGCCACAGCAAATACTCTACAGTGCGCGGGTCACCGGCAAACCAGCAACCGTCTGGTCTGAGCCGCTTGGCTGTTCAGATACAACCCTCTAATTTCCATGATTTTTTCTTCCATTACTTTTCTCTTCTTCTTTCTCCCGGCGCTCCTCCTGCTTTATCCCTTCGCCGGGAAATGGCAAAACGCGCTGCTGCTCGTGGCCAGCCTCTTTTTTTACACCTGGGGCGAGGGTGTTTATCTCGGTATTCTGCTGGTTTCGATTGCTATTAACTATTTAGCTGGACGAGCTATCGGCAACTGCCGCGCGCGCGGCCAGGATGGTAAATCACTCGCCGCCCAGATAACGCTGACTTTGGCTATTATCGCCGATTTTGTCCTGCTTGGGTTTTATAAGTACGCGGATTTTCTTACTGATAATCTTAATTGGTTGCTGTCGCATCTCGCGTTGCCCAGCGTTTCGTTAACACCGGCGCACCCGCCGCTGGGCATTTCTTTTTTCACCTTTCAGGCCGTTGCCTATCTTGTTGATATTTACCGGGGACAGGTGACAGCGTCAAAGCGGCTAACCGATTTCACCCTTTTCATTTCGTTTTTCCCTCGTCTCGCGGCAGGGCCTATTGTGCGCTATTTGAATATGGCGGCGGCGCTGAAAAACCGGACTGTGACCGCTGAAGGCTATGCCGCTGGTATCGAGCGCTTCGTCTTCGGCCTGGCCAAAAAGGTGCTGCTGGCTAACCCGCTGGGCCAAACCGCCGACCAGATCTACGCCCTGCCGCTCGCCGATTTATCTTCTCCGCTGGCCTGGTTAGCGGCGGTCTGCTATATGCTTCAAATTTACTTCGATTTTTCCGGATACACCGATATGGCTATCGGCCTGGGACGGATGTTTGGCTTTCATTTGCCTGAAAACTTCAACTATCCCTACATTTCCCGCGGCATCCAGGAATTCTGGCGACGCTGGCATATTACCCTGTCAAGCTGGTTTCGCGATTATCTCTATATCCCGCTCGGCGGCAACCGGCACGGCTCCATTCGCACTTATGTCAATTTACTAACAGTTTTCATCCTCTGCGGCCTGTGGCACGGCGCCAACTGGACCTTTGTTTTCTGGGGGCTGTACCACGGCTTCTTCATCATCTGCGAACACCTCGCCAAACCCCTCACCAACCGCCACCCAGTGCCGCCCTGGCTGGCCTATCCAGCGACTGTTTTTATCATCATGATCGGCTGGGTGTTTTTCCGCTGTGACACGCTGCCCCAAGCCATCAGCCATATTGCCGCCATGTTCGGCCAAACGGAAGCGAGCGGCGGCATTGTCCCCTTCATCAACCGTAAATTTGTCTGTGAGCTGGCCGTGGCCACCGCGCTCTCCATGCCGCTGTGGCCATGGCTGCGGCAACGATGGGTGAGTTACGTCGGCGATTCCACGCCCAAAGCGCTGTTTGCGGCTTCGTGCCGGGTGCTGGGTCTGGCGGCGCTGCTTTATGCTGTTATCACCAATCTGGCCGCCGGCAGCTACAATCCTTTCATCTATTTTCGCTTTTAAACATGTCCACTCACTTCGCACATCGCATCCCGCGACTTTCCAACTGGGCGATGATTTCTCTCTTTTTCCTCGCCATCCTCTCGCCGTCCCTGCGGATGCTCACATCACCCATCGTCTGGTGGTCATCCAGAGAAAACCGGGTACTGGCCACCATGCCACCAGCGCCAAAGAGCATCGGCGACTTTATCGCCTGGCGCGCCGAAATTGACAATTTCCTCAAAGATCACTTCGGATTCCGGGAATTTTATATCAAGCTCTATCATGAAACACTGCGGCTCTTCAACGTCATGCCCGTCTCAGTGCCGGTGCTGCAGGGCCTTGATGGCTGGTATTTTTTCACCCTTTTTCACATGATTGACGATTTTTACGGACGCATTCCGTTGTCAGACACACAGCTTCAGACCTGGATTGAGGCGCAGAAAGCAAGAAAACGTTGGCTCGGTGAACGCGGCATCCACTACCTGCTGCTGATCGCGCCTAATAAGCAGAGCATCTATCCGCAAATGCTGGTGCCAAACGCCCTGGCTATGCGGGGGCAAAGTCGCTATGACCAACTGCTGGCCAAGCTGGGTGGCGAGACACCTGATTTTATGCCCGATTTACAGCGAATTTTCAAAGCATACGCGGACAAGCCATCCAGCCCGCTACTCTACTATAAAACCGATACCCACTGGAACGATCTCGGCGCCTACCTGGCCTTTGGTGAAATAATGAAAAAATTATCGGCCTGGTTCCCAGATACTAATTTCAAAACCGATTTTCTTATTATTCCTCAAGTCAAAAGAGGTAGTGGCGACCTCGCCAAGATGATGATGCGGAGCGATCTGGGTGAAATATCTCCAATGCTTGCGCCCGCGCGCCGCCATTTCAAGATATTACCGCTGTCTTACCCAATCAGCGACATTCCGCGCGAACCGGATCGGCCTTCATTTTTGACACGGCTGCCTGATCCTGGCAACAGGCCAAGGGCGCTGATCTTCCGCGACTCTTTTTTCGTGCCGATGGTGCCGCTTTTGGCGGAAAATTTCAGCGAAATACTTTTCATCTGGAAAGGCTATGATCAGAAAAATGTCGAAGAGGCGCTGAAATATTTCAAGCCGGATGTGGTTATCGAGGAAATTGTCGAGCGGGCTATGTTTGATTTTCTTTTGTCGCCCAAAGAGCAACCGTAAGATGGATGGAACTTTCAACTGGCTGCTCACGGCCCACCTGATAAAAACATCTTGCGGATTCTGCGGCGCGCCGGCGCCTCGAAAAAGGTGAAAGAGAGGAAAGCGACGATCACGGAAAAGGAGAGGAACAGCGCTAGTCCCTTGACATCAGCCGTTACCAATCCACTTTTTTTTGCGGCGACGAGCACCGGGCCGTGCAACAAATAAAGTGAATACGAAATTTCTCCGAGTTTATCGCCGATTTTGTTCTCCAGGAATAGGTTTCCTGGTGGAACAAGGAAAACAACAGCAAAAAAGACAAGCGAAACAGAAACAAAAATTCCGGCGCTCCACCAGAGTGAGCCGGCATAGATGCGTAAACCGAGCAACGGGATCACCAGCAAGATCAGGATGAACCAATGGCTGCGCAGCCAAGCCGGAGGCTGCCAGAAATGGAACAGATGCCCAAACAAAAGACCCGCTATGAAATAAGGTAAAACAGCTATAATGGAGAAGGTCGCGGGAATACCGAAAAAAGTTTTTTGCACAAAAAGAACCGCCGGCGGTCGGTGGAATGTCCAGACGGCGATATAGACGAGCAATATCAATCCAAGAATACTCAATGTCCACTTGAAAAAACGAGGGCGGCCCAGCCATACCAACACAAATAAAATATAAAATTGAATCTCCGGCGGTATTGTCCACAGCGCACCATCTCCGTGTATCAGGAGGAAATGCCCCAATACTGACTTCAGACCGTATATCTTGTAGGCGGCGAATTGTTTGAGAAAGGGTATATTACCGCGTTGCGCCACATACGATAGGCTAACCACTAAAAGAAAGAGCGGCAGAACACGGGCGATGCGGGCCACCGCATATTTTTTTATGGCGGCGGGCGACGGCTGACTTTCCCAATAAAGATACGCGATGAGAAAGGCGGATAGGAGGAAAAAAATCATGACTCCGAGCTGACCCGCGTCAATCCTCACTTGGCGATGCCACAATCCTGACGCCATAAAATAGTGACTTATAACAACAATAAGCGCCGCCAAACCGCGCAGCGCATTGAGTTTTCTTATTTTCATACGCGACTAATTCGTAACTGGATCGCAGGACATGTCTATCAATTACTATTATTAAAAAGAGGGCGTCTTGCGCCGACAGTGGTTTCCACTGTTTCAGTTATTTACATGATGAAAAAACCGTCGCCCACTATTTTTTCAAGTTTTGACACGGTTCCCCTGGCGCTGGGAAATGCCACAGCCATATCCAACAGAGCGACGCGGCGCATCGCTACCTAGAAACAAGGAAACAATCATGCACATTCTCGTCACCGGCGGCGCCGGTTATATCGGCAGTCATACCTGTCTGGAACTGCTTATGGCCGGGCATCAGGTGACGGTCGTCGATAATCTGGTCAACGCCAAGGAAGAATCTCTGAAACGGGTGATGGCACTGACTGGCAAAACCCTGACCTTTCATCGGCTCGACCTCTGCGACACTGACGCGTTAAGTCAGGTTTTCCGCGATGCCGCCACACCATTTTCAGCCGTTATCCATTTCGCGGGATTGAAGGCGGTCGGCGAATCGGTGGCAAAACCCCTGTGGTACTATCGCAACAACATTGGTGGCACGCTTTCCCTGTGCCAGGTAATGACTGAATTCGGCTTGAAAAGCCTTGTGTTCAGTTCATCGGCCACCGTGTACGGCAACCCGGCCACCGTGCCCATCACCGAGGATTTTCCCCTCTCCTGCACCAATCCCTATGGCCGCACCAAACTCATGATAGAAGAGATACTGCGCGACCTGCGGGTAGCCGATTCCGGCTGGCGCATCGCCCTGTTGCGCTATTTCAACCCGGTGGGGGCGCACAAAAGCGGGCGGATTGGTGAAGACCCGCACGGAATTCCAAACAATTTGATGCCCTACATCAGCCAGGTCGCCGTCGGTAAACTCAAAGAACTATCGGTTTACGGCGACGACTATCCAACCAAAGATGGGAGCGGCGTGCGCGATTTCATCCACGTCGTCGATCTGGCCCTGGGCCATGTCGCGGCTATTGACTGGCTGGCGAAAAACGACGGCATCCTCACTTGCAACCTGGGTACAGGGCGCGGCTACAGCGTACTCGATATGATTGCCGCCTTCGAGACCGCCACTGGCAGAAAGGTGCCCTACCGCATCGTGGCGCGGCGTCCTGGCGACGTTGCCTCCTGCTACGCCGACCCGTCCCTGGCCAGACGCGAGCTGGGCTGGAGCGCCAGCCGTGACATCGAGGAAATGTGCGCCGACACCTGGCGCTGGCAGAGTATGAACCCGGATGGTTNNGCCGCTGGTATTAAAAGCCCACGTAGCGCGCCCTTCCCTTTTTATCTCGCTGCTCCAGCGACTGACAATCGCTGATACCGGTTTCTTACCGGTATCAGGCCTGTTTTTGCGGTAAATATTCAATAGGGATTGCCGCTGGCATCGTAGTATATACCGGAACTCCAATCTCGAATATAGGCCCTGCCGTTTTTGATCTGCCAATAATGGCCACTTGGGCATTCATGCGGTCCCTGGTGGCCCTGTAGGAACCAGCACCGGGCGCCGCACACCGGACACCTTTCCTGGCAATCCGTACTTACCGGCTTTGGTGCAGGCTTTGGCGCAGGTTTCGGCGCTGACGCCGTGGTTAGTGCCGGGACGGGTGTCGTAACAGAGCCACCGGTTCTGGTCTCGACATCATCATCATCCGAACAGCCGCCCAGGGTCCGCATCAGTCCAGCCGCCATGGCGGCGTGGCAGAAACAGCGCCGGTTCATCGGCCTGTTGCCAGGAAAACCGGGTCGATTGGGCGGCTCTGGACTGACATGTTTTTTGGGATCATGAAGCGGTATCGATGGCATGATAAGGAACCTCCTGAAGATGGTGGATGGCGGTCGCCCACCGGCAGAGACGGCGACATCTTTGAAAACTCTATCACATTGTTATATCTTCCACACAAGTTGAAGACCGAATGCCACTGACTGCCCGAATTGGAAGGTGCCTTCAAGGGCGAGAGGCCCGATGTCATAACCTACTTTCGGGCCTGCTGAGAACTGGTGTTCGCATGTTCTGCTCTGACGTTCATCCGAGCCGTACCGGTCCCAGCCAGCATCCACCATCAGGGCCGCATATTGTGCCTCGGCGCCAAGGGAAAATTCACCCATATAATATGATATTCTCATTGAGGCGAACGCGCCGAATTTGGTTTCTGAATAGACAAATACGGCCTCTTCAGGGGGGCGGATATCGTTGGCGTTCTGGCGGCGGGAGCGGTTTCCACCAAACAGACACCCAGCGTCGATATTGAAGGACATTGATTTCGAGAGGCGCGTTTGATAACCGCCGCCGAGCGCCAGAAAACTAAGCAGGCCGCTCCCAATATCCGTTGTGCCGGCGGAACCGGGAACGGCGGCGTCAGGCAAGAATGAATCGTCGGGGTGCGTGTCGTGCCTAAAGGAGTGATCGGTGAGTGTCAGGGTTTTGTAGCCGATAACAGCGCGGAAATGTGATTCCGCTACCTGGGCGTTGGCGGTCGTCGCAAAGGGCGAAAGGAACATCGCGAGAAAGAAGATACAAGCGGTTAGCGGCGCGATGCGGGCGCGGAGAGGCTTGTGTTTTCGTATTTTGCGCGTGTTCATGGTGATGGCTCCCGTTCTTTGGGAACTGTCAGAGACAGTATCCGATATTACTACGAAAAAAACATAATAAATCATCCTGAAGAATCAGGATGATTTATCAACAATCCGTTATACATCAAGCGCTGTTTAATAATCGCGGTGCAAGGGAAAAAATAACATACCATTTAAGATTGGCGCCTGAGGGCACGGGTAAATTCGTTGCTGACATCATTGCTGTTGTTCCTTTGTTTACCGCGCCTTCGCGGTCATTTGCCAAGCGGCAGTACCTGGCCGTCATAGATGAATCGCAGTTTTTCCACATCGACATTTTGGGGAATGGCGACAACCAATCTGTATATTGTCTCGTCACTCTTAAAAATCGCCGCACCCGCTCTGTAACGCTTTCCATCCGGAGCGACGAATTCGCCTTTGTCATACAACACTCTCAGAGCATCGTCGCTCGATTTTCCAGTCAGAGCACACTTCAGTTCCACCATGAATGCCTTCTCGCTTTCCTTCATTTCTGCAGGTGAGAACATCGGCCTGGTGTTGAGTCGATCCAGCTTGCAACTGCCACCCGGAAACAAGATTGTTTGCACAACTTTGGAAGAAGCCGCCCCTCCAGCTTTCGCGTCACCGCCTGACAAATATGTTAAAGATGACAACAGACACGCGACCGTCAGTGAAATGACAAAAAAATTCCTGGCCATAGTTATCTCCTTTTTTCAATGCCCCTTTGTAAGGCGGTTGTTGATGACCACCGACAAAGCCGGTGGCTTGGCAAAGGTCATCAGCCTGAAATCAATTTACGGAAACGGGATAGGTTATAATCAATCTCAATCTTGAACGCGAAACGGCAGCGTCGTCAGTGGCTCACCATTAAAAAAGACATGCGCCCGCCATCCGCCATAAGCCTGCTGTTTATANNTCCGTTGCCCAGAATTGACAGCCAAAAATGGATGCTTGCCGGCCCTGACAAAACCTGTTCCGCCGAACCACTCTGTTTACCATTAGGAGCAATCCAGTTGACGTTGATACGGGCGGTACCGGTATGCAATTCCGGGAATGTCATATGGAGATACACCTTTTCTCCGGGGGAAAATGACACGGCGGTGGCTGGACGAACAGTATTATCCGCGGAGTTTGATATCCAGGCCTGAAAATGAACTGGCGACGCCAGTTGCAGGATGGCTCGCGTTTCTCGGGCGGGCGGCGGCGAGCTGTCAATCGCCACCACTTTCATCGGTACGAAAAAAATAACCACCCCCAGAAGAACCAACTTAAGCCAGTCATGATTAGGCCTACGGTTCGAGTTTTGCAAACAGGGCATATCTCATCCTCCCTTTCACATTGGCGTCGCCTGGGCCTGGCCATCCCACACACCGTTACCGGCGAGGATGTAGCGGACAATTAACTCCCTGGTCAGCGTCCGGTTCAGTTCGCAGCGGGCGCCTTGCCGGAGATGGCCGCGAGGATGGACGGAGAACGTTTTTGCCGGGCAATCACCGGCGCAGTGGTGAAAACAAAAACAGCGCCGACAGCCTTGCTGGCGTTCCTCAATCCTGGCGACAAATGCCTGTCTGATCTTTTTATCGACACGCATCCCTCCATCGGTCCGTATATCGCCGAAGATAAAATCCCGGGCCAGCTCGTGCTGACGGTCACAGATTTCGTAGCATGAGGTGATGAATCCATCAGGAGTAACGACGAGGGCGCTGGCGAAGGCGTCACAAAAACGGTCGGTTAAAAGCCAGGGCCGGGCGCCGGAATAGTACATATGCCTCCGGTATTTACGGGCGATGTCATAACCAGCCATAAACGCCTCGGCAAACGCCATATGCCGCGCCAATGCCGTTTGATCCGTTTTCGCCCGCCCCGCCCCAAAGGCAGGCTCCACCTGAATGGTGCCGACGCCGGTTTCCTGACAAATATACCCAATTATTTCCGGCAGGCTGACGATGCTGTTGTCGGTAATCGTCACGCGGATGCCATAGTCCATCCCCCGGCGGTCAAGCGCCTTTATGTTGCGTGCAACCAACGAGTGGCTCGCATCTCCACGCCGCGTTGGCCGCTGCCTGTTCTGAACAGCGGGCGGGCCGTCAAAAGACAGGCTGACCCTGTCGATGTTGTCCAGGATCCACGAGCATTGCTTCTCCGTCCACATACCGTTGGTGGTCAGGTTAATCCGCGCCGGCAGCTTCGCCCGCCGAGCATGGGCCACGCAATCGGTTAGCAGCCGCCAGGCGGTGGTCGGCTCGCCATTTCCGTGAAAGGCGAGCCGAAAATGGTCTTGTTTCCTGGCAACGGCCTCCCGGCAAACTCTATCTATTGCCGTGGTAGCCAAGGCCAAGGGCAATTGCCGCGTTGCTCCTTCGTCACCGCCGTGAGCATAGCAATACACGCAGCGTAAGTTACAGGTATTGGTCAGCATGAGGACGCATATGGTCGGTTGAAAAACGACCGATGCCGCCAAGCCAGAGGTTATTTTTTCCTCTTCGGCGAAAAAACCAACCTCCTGAAGAAAGCGCAAGGCTTCATCATCGGCGACCGACGGCGCATCCCCGGCGGCCAGACGCTCACACAAGCGCGCCATGGCACGATTAGCAATGAAGGCTAAACGCCGTAAAGGCCGATAGATGATAAACTTATCCTGATAAGGGATGACATGAAGTTCCATGGCGCTTGCCTCCCGGCCTTCTCCGTGGCCCGGTTCTCGAATGATGACTCATGAAACGGCACCAATTACCAGATGTTAAACGCAATTACATGTACATACATATCCGGCTGGAACAGGTGTACCACACGACTGGGTTTTGGTATCGTAATAGGTTGTGGTAGTTGTGCCGCCGTATGCGGTGCTGCCAGATGTGGTACCGCTATACGGGGCCGTGACGCCACCGGATGCGGAGCTGACCTCGTCATCGCTGTCATCAGAACACCCGCTTAACGTCAGGCCAGTCATCCCCAGGGTGAGGATGAGGCCAGCGGCAAGGCTGAGGTCGCGGAAAGAACGCCGTTTCAGGGCAATGCCGTTTTCATTCTTGCATACGGTATAAATTTCAGGCCGTTCGTCGTGTTGCATAATCGCTCCTTGTTGTGCGGATTATTCGTTACCACCTCTGATCGGTGCCAGCGGAGTGCCACCAATCCCTCGATAAACCGTCTCTGTTCATTTCTTCTCCCGATGCCGTCCCTCCTCTTGTTTATATTTATCTCCCACCCCGGCGCCACACCCCGGGATGCGATCTTCCTGTACTTTCACATTAGCATTGTCTGAGAGAGGAGTTTGCGATGAAAGTTACAACCTCCATCATTCTCAATGATTTCACCTTAGCACGTGGCGAAATGAACATTTTCACGAGAAGTTACACGGCGCGGCAAACGCAAAAGGGCGCGATGATTGCTCACCGCGCCCCGCGCCATTCGATGGAATCAATGAAACTCTGGAGATTTATTGATCGCCGTTATCCTCTATACGTTTATGCCTGTCGCGGATATGGATACATACAACCGATATGTTGTCGCGACCGCCACCGTCACGGGCCGCCGTGATGAGCCGGTCGCATACCGTCTGCGGAGAGGAGTTGCCTCGCATGATTAAACTTACTTGCTGTTCTTCCGCCTGACCGTAGAGGCCGTCGCTGCACAGGAGAAGGCGATCCCCAGAGGTGACAGCTTCAGCATAACAGTCGGCTTGCGCGGGGGGCCTCATACCCATGAAACGGACAAGCCTGCTGGACAAAGGATGGTCAAGCGCCTCTTTTCTGGTGAGGANNGTGTGGTGAGGAATCTTTTTTTCACCAACTCCTGGGCGGCGTTGTGATCCTCGGTGATCTGCCGAAGATTTCTGTCTTTCGGCAACAGATAGCCACGGCAGTCGCCGAGATTGGCGAACAAGGCCCAGCCGCCTATCAACCAGACACAGACCAGCGCCGCCCCGTAGCGGATTTCAAACCTGTTCAGCGAACGGTGCATCCCGTCGCTGACATCCTGCACTATCTTTTGCAGCAGTTTCCCGCCATCACCGGGCAAAAGCCGTGACGCCGCCGCGGCTTCCTCTTCGACACGCTCGATAAGCATCGAGACCGCTGTCCACGCCGCCTGTTCGCCGCCCGACAACCCGCCCATGCCGTCAACGACGACGAAAAAACCGAGATCAGGACGGCAAACGAATAGGTCCTGATTGCTTTTCCGGACGAGACCAATATCTGCGCCGCCGCCGTATGCGAACGGGAAGTGAAAAAGCTCGGAATGATGGCTCATAGTATTATGAAAGGTCTAATTTGAAAACATGAATACCCAAATCCGAGTTGACCGCATATTGGTCTTCACCGACACGGACCGCCGTCGAGCAGGTTGTGCCATTGAAATCGAGCATGAATTCATCGTATCGCTCTCGACTACCATCCGATACTTGCCAGAAATAACTATTATTCTGGAGCAGAAGCCGGGATTTTGAAAAATCAACACTGGCAAATGTTCCGAAATAGCCGTCAAGACGGGCCATCCAGATGATAGCGCCCACCTCGAGTAACGCGCTGACCGCCATGCCAAACGAGCCGTGATTTTCAACTTAGCGGATTTATTCCTTTTCCCGTTCATCGCCGTCTTGCCTCCTTCGTTCAGGTGAGAACCCCCGCAAGCCGGTATGGCTGGCTGTTGATGTCACAATACACCCGACGAGATGGAACGTTTTCAACAGAAGTTTCGCTGTAACCTGAAATGAGAGGACAACAAAAGAGGAAAAAAGATTACATCCGTTGTCAGCGCATAGTCATTCGCCGAGACAAGGCGCCCCACGCGCGTGTCAGCCAGTTGCCATTCCGCGCTCTTTGGGCACGCCGCAACTCGTCCAGTTGAGCGCGCACGCCTTCCGGGCGCAGCCAGCCGTAACCTCTGTTTTGCAAATCTGGGATAAGGATGCTGTTGAAATCCTCGTCCGTCCAGTTGGGATGGAGGCTCAGGAAGATATCGAGATAGGGGCGGGCGCCTTCGTCCCAGTCGTGCCAGCCGGGGAACTCATATTCCCAGTTGAAATTCCAACGAACTAGTCTTCCTCCTGAGGAGACGGCAAAGCTGTCGTCTGATGAGAACCGTAACACATCTCCTATCCCGAAAAAATCAGAGAAGGTCCGGCTATATACTACATGTGCCGGTGCGCACCGATCATAGACCTTCAAGTGAATGCCAACGGTGCCAACGCCGTCTGTGCTTCCCGCCAGTATAAAAGCGCCGTCTGCCGTGCAACACGTGACCATTTCAGCTTCACTTTGTGTGTTTTCTGCGGAGAAGAAGCCTGGAGAGTAGGCATCTACGACAATGAATTTCCCGTCCGGCGCAAAACAAGGATTCCAACTCTCAGTCGCAGAATAATGGCCTATTTCCATTCCAGAGACGAAATCTGTCACACGAATAATTTGTTTATGGTTAGACTTGTCATACACATTAGCAGCAACAGTTTTTCCGTCTGGAGAGAAAACGATATATTTGGATGCTTCTATCACACCAGCGTTGGTTTCTCTCAGATTATCGGCGCTAAAAACACAGCCATCCGCAACCAAATACCGACCACTAGGGTGGAAAGTTATTGCTGGCCAACGATGGTTTACGCTTTTTACTAATTCGACGGATATTTCCTCATTATTTAGTAGGTTAAGAACAACCAGTCGCCCCTCACGGCGAAAAGCCAGCTTGTCTCCTGCCGGGTTCAGTGCGAACGCGCCTCCAAACGTCTCAATCGTCCGCAACAAACGGCCTGTTTCGGCATCGAGAATCCTTAAATCACCTTTTTCCAGGTGACCGAATAATCCTGCCGTGGCGCCATAATTACGACAGGCATATATCCGTTTTCCATCGGGGGAGATTTCGAAATAAGACGTTTTTCTGTCCACTCCATCCTCTCCGTCCTGAAATTTGGGGGACTGATAGAAGCCAAGCAACCGTAGTTTGCGGCAGTATTTTGTCGTCTGGCGGTATAACTTTATCCAAACATCACGGCGGCGGAAAGCCGGCATCAGGCGGGCGCTTTGCAATATTTCCAGAGCTTCCCCTATCCTGTTATTTTGAAGGGACACCTCTGCCTCTTTCATTTTGGCACGGAATTCCTTTTCGTGGCGAAGGGCTAAGGAGGTTTGATGGAATCGGCAAAGCTGCCAGTTGCAGCACCATTGAAATGAGGGAAGCTCAAAAATCAGGTTGTTCCATTTTGCCTGACCATTGGCATAGGCGTCATGATAATAGCATGATGTTTTAATCAGGTTACGATCCATATAAAAATCTGCGGCCTCAGTCATCTGTTCTCCATCGATCTTCGGCGGCACAAAAGAGCGGAGTATGCGCTGCGGCCCGGGATCAAACAGCCGCACGACCGAAGAGCCCCAACCGGAGAGTAGCAGCATGTTGCTATTGGGTATCTCAGCGTAAAGGTCAAAATTAGGGAAGATGGCATAAATTTTTTTCTGAATAGCCTTGGGGAGATTTCCTGCTTGAAATATTTTCAAGTGTATTAAAGCACTAAAGTCGCTCCTGTCTTTATGGTCTTTATAGACCGACACGCTATACTCATATTCCATTTTTTCAACCGGTATTTCCATTTCCCCATACAGCGTTTGCGCCTGCGACAAGACTTCCTGGTAGGCGGTTTCGTCGTCAGATAATGTCTGTGCTTTTTTCAGATAATCCCTGGCCTTTTGGGGGGCGCCGCGTTCCAGATGGATCATCCCCTGATGATACGAAGCCTTCTCACCGTCCGTTATTCTATCAAGAGCCTGAAGCGCCATCAAATCGTCAGCCCTGCCGTCCCGCCACAGAAAAAGAGCTTGATTAAACAGGCTTTCGGCATGTCCAGGATTGATATACAGGGCTTCTTCCCAACACCTTTCCGCTTCTTCCGGTTCCCCCAAGTCGAGGTAACTCAGCGCCCGGTTATTCAGGCTGTCCGCCGAATCGGCGGCAGCTTTGGCTCGCTCACGTGGATATGGTACCGCCATAGCATCTTGATAAATGACAAGCAATCGGCTTTCAACCTCCGAGAAACCACTTGGTCGTTTCTCCGGCGCTTGGTTCAGGCAATCGCGCAGAATATCCTTAAGGGCGTCGGGCATGGCAAGACGCAAGTCGTTAGCCAGACAATTCTCAAGATCGATGCTCGCGGCGCTGCCCACCATCCAGGAGATATCACCCATGAATAATTCCAGAACGACAATCGCGAAGCTGTAGATATCCATTTCTCTGGTCGCGGGCCGGCCCTGAAGCTGCTCAGGAGAACAGTATCGCCGTGTGCCAGATATTGTATGGCCCGTCGCGGTATCCGCTGGTGTAAATGAGGCTGATATGCCGAAATCGGCGATCTTGACATCGCCGCCCGCCCTCAGCAAAATATTGTCAGGTTTTATATCGCGGTGCAACACGCCGTTTGCGTGCGCGTAGTCAAGCCCGCGAGCCGTCTGGATGGCAATGTCCAGGATGCGTTCCAATAAACGCTTCTGGCCCGCTTCATCCTTCGGCAAATCTTTATGTGTCCGCCTGATCCATTCCCGCAGATCGCCCCCGTCCATCGACTCCAGGAAAATAGAAGGCAGACCGTTAATGTCACGGACATAGTAGCAGGAGGCGATATGGGGGTGCAGGCCGAGATTGACCCAGATTTCCGCTTCTGAAATGAAGCGATTTTTATTTGTTTGACTCTGGAACGCATCGGCACGCGGCTGCTTGATCATCAGATCAACATCCCAGCCGGTATGGCGCACCCGGATAATCCGCCCCATCACCGATTCTATGGGGGCCTCCAGGACTTTATAGGTGTCAAGAATCACATCACCGACATGAATCAGCGTGAACGGTAAAGGCTCAGGTGAGGATTCAGGCACTGGGGAATCGGAATGAGAGAGGTTTTCATCGGCGACCGTTGGCGCCCGGTGAAGTTCCTCGTGGCCCGTCTTTTCTTCAGACTTGCCCATCTTGTTCACCCTTTTTAACCAGTCAACTTTTCGCCACCACCTTACCGGCCAGTGGCAGCCGTTTTGCTACCGATCAGAGCGACTTATCGCCCAGGTCAATATTCTTCCAGCCAGGCATCCACTTTCTCCCTGATGATTCGCACCAACTTCTCATTCATGAAGCGATAACTATCCGGCACATCCAGATAATCAATCACTCGTTGCCCAATATGGGATGAGAATTCGATCTCGATTGTTTTCCGTTGCCACTTTTCCATGCACAGAATGATGTCGGCCCACTCGACAAGGGCGGCGGATATCCAGGTTGTGGCATGAGGGGAAACGCCCGCCGATTTCACGGCCAACTCCGGATGGCCGGAGTAAATGCGTTCAGCGGTCGGGCTGCGGTCCACATTGGCGGAGCAGACAAAAAGAATATTAGTCACTGCCTTCTGTTCTTTCGTGGACACGTTGCGCACCTCCATGGCGTCGGGAAAGCCGTTTGCTACACGCGGCCTCTATCCTTTCTTTCAGTTCCCTCGCGCTCTGGCAGCCGATTATGGGTTCTTCGACCAGCGCGGCGTCAATTACCTTGGCCAATCTGATAGGAATTTCAGAGTTTCGCTTGCGTATTGGAATAGCCTTTTCGAGCAGCGCCAGTTTCCACTTCTCAGCATAGCTCAGATCCTTGGGCGGGCACCCGGTCAACATAAAGTAGAAGACAGCGGCGGCGGCCCACACATCCACCTCTGGTTTGGCTTTTCTGTAGTTTTTGATTTGGACAGCGGGCGTAAAATCCGGCGTTCCGGCAAAATCTCCCGTTCCGGTGGGAGTAATCAGGTTATCGGGCGCGGTACTGTCGGTCAGTTCAAACAGTTTCGACAGACCGAAATCTCCGATCTTTGCCGTCGGTTGGCCGGAGTCGTCCATAAGCAAAATATTGCCAGGCGTAATGTCACGGTGGACAAGACCGATCTTGATCCTGCCATCGTCGCGATACAGGCTGACGTGATGGGCATAATCAAGGGCGTCAAGTACCTGCAAAATAATATGCGTCGCCATTTCGATGGGAAGCGGGGAAGTGAAACGCTTCATAAGGTTGTATATATTGCCGCCACGGCAATATTCCTGGACGATGTGATAGGTTGCCTTATCCTCGCCAATTTTATATGCTTCCTGGCACACGATATGTGGATGAGTAAGCTGCTCCGCCAGACGCGCCCCGCGCACAAATCGCAGTTGGTCATTCCTATTTATTCTCCCGCGCACATCCACCATCTTGAGGGCAAAGTCGGCGCCGTCAGCCTCGCGGCGGACATGCCATACTTTGCCGGTGCCGCCCCGTCCGAGAAAGGCGACAGCTTTATAGCCGGCAATCTCAGGGATCGCTTCATCGGCAGGTATGGACAGGAGCAGCTCACATGCGCTGCCGATACCCAGACGATCGCCATCCCGCATCTCGATAAAGTTGTTATCCACCTCCATTTCCAGGTCGCGTCTGCCAACAAGAGCGCCGTTGATATAGGTGCCGTTTAAGCTGCCGAGGTCTCGTATCCTGATGCGTGGCGGGTCAATTTCGATATCCAGCTCGCAATGGTGCCGGGAAACCTTCATGTCCGGCAGCCTGACGATGCAGTCATTCTGACGACCGATGATAATGGACTGGCGACGCTGGGCAAAGGAGAACTCCCTGCCAGGCTCACGGCCTCTGCTTATCTTCAATGTAATCGCTTCCCGCATGAGATATGCTCTCCTTTTATGGCTATACTTTTGAGTGAGCAACCGATCCTGAAAGAATGACCATCAGTTTGAATCATCTTCTTCTCCCGCCAGCTCCGAGAACTTTTGTCTCCACCATCCGGTATGCTCTTTTGCATTTGAGATTAATTCCACATAGGGGGCGACCTCGCTTTCCGCCAGGCTGCCGTAGCAGGCCAGCAGGCGCAGCATATCCCGGATGTAAATCGAGAGATGATCGGAGTAGTAGTCCTCGAAACGCTTCTCATCCTTATTTTGTAGCATAACAAACGGATTCTTGAGCGAATCCTGGCGGTGACGAAATGCCACCAGCAATTCTTCACTCCCCTTCAGGAGTCGCTGGTCGCGGAGTTCGCGGTTGGCCTGGGCACTCACGATGTTTTTTATCACCTGGTCGATGGCCATATACTCGCAACACGGGCAACGCTCGTGGGCACGGCGCAGGAGGGCGACAATCACGGCGTCTATTTTCCCCGGGGATTTGGCAAGCGGCATAAGCCTTGCGTGACCAAGCATCAGATCGATATCCGCGTCGGTCATATTGCTGTACAGGCCCAGGGCAATCAGTTTCTCGCGCAGGCCACGCAATGGGTCGTTCATGCCGTCGCGGATACGGGGGAGCAAGCGATATAAAAGCTCCGGCAATTCGTCACCTTCGTACATATCACGCACTGAACGGTAGCCGATATGAAACAGGATAAAGCTCCGCAGGGTACTGGTCGGCAGTACTGTTTTGCCATCCGCATCAAAACTAGAGGCATATTTTTCAAACCACAGATCAAAATCCTTTTCAGAGGTAATCCCTTTCAGGCTGGCCGAAAGGAAGGTCGTTACAATCGACACCCTGTTCACCAGCAGCGACAGAGAAGTAATGTTGCGTTGATCTAACTCCGCGTGGTACAGGCGGACGAGATCCGCCTTTTTGTCCGCGGCGTGCTGGCGTAAAATACGCTTTGCGACCACATCGAACGGGTTTTTGATATGAAGCGGCGTGTATTTGTTTTTCAGCAGGAAATCACTCAACTCCTCTTCATTCATGCCAAGAGCCATGCCCAGTTCTTTCATCTGCTCCTTGCCATTGGGATGCGCCGCGCCTTTCAGCCATTTGCCGATGGCTGGAGTGGATAAGGTCTTCGGCTGGCCACCGGGTGGATGAAATCGCCAGCAGCGCTTGGCAAGGGCGTTTGCGGAAAGCCCGCGCGCCTTCATGCGCTCACGGATATCCGCCGCCAAGTTGTAACGGCCATCGGCGTCCATATTTGCCAGGATGCCGCGGATATATTTGATGTCTTTTTGCAGCAAGTCGAATTTTTCGAGCAGTGCTAAAACAGGCGCCATTTTTTTACGGATAAGCGCGTTAAAAGCCTTTTTCGTGTAATGAGACTCGTTGGCGACGTCCAATCGGAAAATCGGCGTATTCTCGACCTCGCTGGCGTAATGCTCACGAATAAACCGCTCATGGTCAGACTCCATGCCAACAACGGCATCGGCCCACGCAAGCGATTCTTTAGATACTCGCGTCTTCGCGTGTGGCAAT
This sequence comes from Desulfobulbaceae bacterium, assembly GCA_003509305.1. Lineage (GTDB taxonomy): Bacteria > Desulfobacterota > Desulfobulbia > Desulfobulbales > Desulfocapsaceae > UBA8130. Next base: position 19,575 of record DOMU01000003.1, read on the forward strand.
ATCCCCGCCAATCTGATCTCGAAACCCGGATAAGTTTCATGTATCCATTTCGCGATCGGGCTTCTGTCCATGTTCCCCGGACAAATGAAGAGTATTTTTGTTGGTGGCATACTGTTCATCCCCTCCGTGCTGAGAGAATATCTTTGTGTCTTCCAGCTCCATCGCAAATCGTTTCTTTCTGTTGCGTGGCACTGTAACCAATACAACACCGGGCATCTTCAAGCAAAGTTACAAGGCGCGTCAGACATACTTTTGCCTAGGGTTCGGCGCTGTCGCGTTCCCTCGTCGATCGCAGTCTGCTTACCTGTTTTTTTCGATGAATTCAGCCCGTCTTTTGTGTAAACTGATACATTTGCTATGCTATTCACAGTACGGGTGGAGCTTTTTCGCGGGAAAAAAGACAGGTAGTCGCCAGACTTACAGGAGTGCCAGGGTGCGGGAATGTGAATTACTGCTGGATCGTTTGCGTGAGCTGGTTGACCGGCCAATCCGGATTATGGTCGCTTGCGGTATTCAGAACCGGGTGATCATGCAGAACCGCTTGCGGGAACGGCTGCCAAAGGGGCTGACGCTGGTGGCCGGGCCTGGCTGTTCCGCCTGTGTTGTTCCTGCCGGATATATTGATGTTTTTGTCCGCATCGCCGTCCTTCCCGACGTCATTACCGCCTCCTGCAAGGACGTGCTGAGCGTGCCCGGCAGCCGGGAATCGCTGGCTTCGGTGGCGGCGCGCGGCGCCCATATTGTCGAAATCACCACTCCGAACGACTGTCTGGCTCTGGCCAAAGCCAACCCCGGCAAAATCGTCGTCTATCCCGCGGTTGGTTTCGAAGCCAGCGCCCCCAGCGTCGCCGAGACCATTCTCGAAGCGGCGGAACAGGGCATCGACAACTTCTGCGTTATCCCGTCGATCCGGCTCTTGCCGCCAACCATCGACCAGATACTGCGCGACCCATGCCTGAACATTCACGGCCTGCTCTGTTCCGATCATCTGAGCAGCATATCAGATACCGAGGCCTACACCCGCCTGGCGCGGAAATATTCGATAGCCTGCTGCGTCACCGGTTTTGAATTGTTCGATATTCTGCGCGGGCTGCTCAGCATGGTGATTCAGATTCGTCGCGGCGAGGCGAGTTATGACGACCAGACGGCCGAATATTTTTCCTCGGAAGAAAGCGAGCGTATCCGCCAGATGGTGTCGGAAGTATTTTTCGTCGCCGACACCCTGTGGCGTGGCTTGGGCATCATCTCCGGCAGCGGTTTCATCATCCGTGACGAGCTGGCGCTCTACGACGCCACCAAACGTTTTCACATCCGCTTTTCCGAAGAAGACCTGCTGCGCAGCTGCGCCTGCGACAAGATCATTTCCGGCAAGGCGCTGCCACCGGATTGCCCGTCCTTTGGCATGGCCTGTACGCCGGAAGACCCAATCGGTCCGTGCATGATCACCAACGAAGGCATCTGCTGGTCATATTTCCACTTCTCGAACGTCGGCGAAACGGAAGCTCTATAAGCCTGACCGGGCGCTCATTTACGATCACGCCCGTCCTGTTTCGCCAGCTTATTCCATTTCTATTTCGATTTTT
>DOMU01000003.1:21212-22017 GCA_003509305.1 Desulfobulbaceae bacterium
GGGCGGATCTCTCTGGTCTCGGCTTCGTGGTAGATAGCGATACCGGCCTGGCGGAAACCCATGAGCGGCCTCATGCCGATGCCGCCAACCACCATGGCGTTGATATGCTGCCCAGCCAGCAGGGCGACCGGAGCCATACAGCCACCCTCGACGTGCGGCATATTTGTGATAGTGGCGACATCGGTGATTTTGCCATTTTCAGCGTCAACGACAGTGAAGCAATCGCAGTGGCCGAAATGACCGCTCCTGACACCATCGAGACCTCCCTGACCATCTGAGGGGATAGCAATACGCATGTGTGACATGATTTACTCCTTGGTTTGATGATTACCGCCGTCAGCGCGGCACTTTTGCGAAGCATGTGAGGCGGCATATCCTATACTTTCCGCCATAATATGCCTTTTGGAAAAAGTTTCAAGGAAACGGTAAATGAGGGGTGACGCATCCGCTGTCGTTCGCTGATGCTTATCCATTGCATTACTCCGTAAACAGCAAGCCTGGCTCCGGGCGGCGCGGCTCTTTCCCACCGAAATGCTCATAGGCCAGGGCCGTAGCCACGCGGCCTCGGGGCGTGCGTTTGATAAAACCGCACTGGATGAGAAAAGGTTCATAGACATCTTCGAGGGTGTTCTTTTCCTCGCAGACGACGGCGGCCAGGGTATCGAGGCCGACCGGGCCGCCCTGAAACTTTTCTATGATGGTAAGCAGGATACGGCGGTCGATTTCATCAAGGCCAGAGCGGTCAACCCCCAGCAGCATCAGGGCTTCATCGGCAACCTCGGCATTGATGATCTGGTGGCCGCCC
>DOMU01000201.1 GCA_003509305.1 Desulfobulbaceae bacterium
GGCGATGGCGTCGCGGACAAAAGGATAGCCGCTGTTGGCCATGTAGCCGTGGACGCCGGGCTGTTCGTGCTGGCAGACACGCAACAGGGCCTCGCCAAAGGCGGCGGGCGGCGGCACATCCGGGTTGCCGAGGCTGAAGTCATAGACCTGGTCGGCGCCGTATTTTTGCTTCATGACCGTACCTTCCTCGAACATCTTGCGGATCCACGATGATTTTTCGCTGAACTGACGAATTTTTTCGGCGATGGCCATGATTTCCTCCCACTGCTAATTGCCGTGTTTTTTCAACTTATCGTAGGCGGCGTTGATTTCCTTCATCTTCTCTTCCGCCACCCGCTGGAACTCGGCGCCCAAATGCTGCACCTTGTCAGGATGATACTGCATACTGAGGGCACGATATGCCTGTTTGATTTCTTCCTCCGTAGCGCCCTGAGCGAGGCCTAAAACGGCCAAAGAGCGTTCCCGCTCGCTGGCCTGGCTGGCCGCTCCCTCCCGGCCACGGAATTGGTACTTGCCCTCGATACTGCGCAACTCATATTCGGAAAGCCCAAGGAAACGGGCGATGTCCCGCGCCTGCCGCAGATCACCGTCGGCAACCGGCTGTCGCGTGTGGATGATCTGGTAAATCAGTTCGATAAGCACCAGGCGCGGCTCGGCGGCGAAGCTGTCGCGAAATTCGGCCAAGAGTACATCAAGTGGCGTCGCCGATTCCCGCGCCGCTTTGATCATCTCTTTGACCCAGGCCATCTGGGCCTGACCATAACGGAGATTATAACGAAAGAAATTGTTGATGGTCTGAATTTCTTCCCGCGTGACTTCACCGTCCTGGGCGGCGATTTTCACGAGAATGCCGACGAGAAGCTCGACAAAACGGTTGTGGCTTACCGTCTGCGATTTCTGGTAGTTCTCAACCTGCTGGCTGAGCCAATATCCCCACAAATAAAACAGGCCGATCAACAGCAAGACGCCCAAGGCGCCACCGAAGGCCAAAGTGCCTAAAAGATTGACCACTCCCCGGGCGCCACCGGTTAAGAGGGCAATGAGAATAAGAATAATCAGGCAGCCACCGCAGCCGGAGCCGCCTGGGCCTTGTACACGATAGATATTCACGATTGCCGCCCACTCCCGCCGTCAAAAAGGGCGCCGATGAATTCGTGCGCGTCGAAGTCGCGCAGATCGGTCAACTGCTCGCCAACGCCGATAAAGCGAATCGGCACGCCGAGTTCTTTCGAGACGTTGATGACAATGCCGCCCTTGGCGGTGCCATCAAGTTTTGTCAGGGCAAGGCCGGTGACCCCCACCGCCTCCTTGAAGATGCGCGCCTGGGCAATGGCGTTCTGTCCCGTGGTGGCATCAAGCACCAGCAGCACCTCGTGCGGCGCCCCTGGCATTTTTTTGCCCATAACCCGTTTGATTTTCTTCAGCTCTTCCATCAGATGCTGCTGGGTATGCAGACGCCCGGCGGTATCGACCAGTACCACGTCATAATTTTTCGCCACCGCGTGCGCCATGGCATCGAAAACCACCGCCGACGGGTCGGAGCCGTCATCTTTGGCCATGACGTGGATGCCACCGCGTTCGCCCCAGATTTTCAGTTGTGAGACAGCGGCGGCCCGGAAGGTATCGGCGGCGACCAAAAGCACCGAATAACCGGCATTGCTGAACTTATGGGCGATTTTACCGATGGTCGTGGTTTTGCCGACACCGTTGACGCCAACGGCCATGATGACGAAAGGGCCGTCCTTCGGGCGGGCCAAATCGGCGTTCTGGGCATCCTGTTCGGCGCGGGTCAGGTAATCGAGCATCTTGTCGCGGATGGCATCGCGCAAAACCCGCGGATTGTCGGTATCCTGATGTTTAACGCGCTGTCTGGCCGCATCGAGAATTTCCTGGGTCGTGGCATAGCCGAGGTCGGCGGTGATCAGCAATTCCTCCAGTTGTTCGAACAGCTCGCGGTCAATTTCCTTTTGGCCATAGAGCAAATCATCAAGCTGATTGGTGAAGGATTCACGGGTACGGCCCAGGCGTTCGGCCAAACGTGAAAACAAACCCGTTTTGCGCGCCGGTTTTGTTTTCGGCGCGGCGAACAACGGCGCCCTTTCCAGTGACGGTTCCGTTAACGGTTCCACAGGTGGCTCTTCCGGCGCCGCATCTGTGGTCTCGGCAACCACCGTTTCGGATATTTCCCCGGTGGCATTTTCAAAGATTGTTTCGGAAACAATTTCCGGCCCGGTGACAATTTCCTGACCTGTTTGATCAGGTGACAGATCGGCAGATTCCGTTTGCGAGGTGGTCTCTGCGGTAGGACGTTTTTTTCTGAACCAGCTGAGCATGGCGCGTGTGGCAAAAGGCAGAGGATGAATCGGTGTTTCTTCTGGGAAAATCCGGTCATAATACGGAGGGCGGCGAGAGAACGCAAACAAAAAGCGGGCGGCGGTTGGCGCAAACTTTGGCCAAGCCCTTTGCTGTTGCTAAAGATTTCGCCCATGGTATAGTCGCGGGGCGGCTTTAAACTGTCCGTGCCGGCAATGGAAGCTGGGTGTCCGCGACATTTTCCCGCGGGTAAACGAAAAGAGTCTCCTTGACGGCTTTCTCAGGACATTTTTTGATACAAAAGGAGTGAAGTATGAATCAGGATATTGCATTGACACGGCTTGAGCAATTTGTCAGCAAATTACGTCAGGGTTTCCGGGAGCTGAAGGCGGAGTGCACCCGTTTGGCCGCTACCGTCGAAGAGCGGGATGCCACCATCGCCACTTTGGAAGCCAAGCTCGCCGACCGGGTTTCCGAGCGTGAGGACATCAGTGGCCGGGTCAACCGGCTGATCGAGCAGATCGAGGAACTGGAGCTGGGCGAGGACGAGACGATTCCCGTTTCACATCAGCCGGTGGATGACCGGCAGAGGAACCTGTTCCCCCTCGATTGAAATTGCTAACAGGTGATCCCCGCCTAGGACGCCGGCGATGGCGGGAAACGGACGGAACATGGATGAAGAGGAAAGGCAGGTACGGATTGAACTTCTCGGACAAGAGTACAGGTTTTTTACCGCCGCCGGTGACGAGGAATTGGCGGCGATACTGTCTCTGGTGCGGAAACTGGTGGAAAGCGATTCCACCACCCATCGTGGCGGCACTTTGGTTTCGGTGCGGGTGGTGACGCTGGCCTGTCTGAACATCGCTTCCCAGTATGTGCGCCTGCAAACTGAATTTGACAGTTTCCGGCTGGAAAACAGCCGCCGACTGCATGAAATGGCGGCGGCGATAGAAGAAGATATACACGGAGGATGGTAATTTCCCGGTGGAAAACTACTTCCGGATATGCTGTGGCGGGCTGGCCGCCACAGGAAAAAATTTTCCCTGTGCTGTTGGTGATCCACGGAACGCGTTGAGCCAACTCATTGAAAAAGGGCGGCTGTCCCGGTCGCCGATGGGGAATCCTTTCAAGGAATTCCCAGATGCCGTCCGTAAGTTGCCCACCTAATTTATATTAGGTTTAACAAGCCTGTGGGCACGGCAGCGCGGGGATATTTGTCAGTGGCGGTGTTTTTTTATGCCGGTGGTAAGGCTTCAGGCTGACACCGGTTTTGGGAATATGGGGTTGGGCGCGCAAATATCCGCGCCCGCGCCACTCGTAATCAGACGCCGGATGGTGGCTGACGGAGTGGAAGCGTAGGAAACAGCAAAGCGAGACTGCTTTTTCATATACATGATTAGCGGTGGAAAAATCACCGCCAAATTGCATATATCACGAGTTAGAAAAAGCCGGCCCGATGCACCGGAGCCGGTGGCTATCCGCTTTCCTCGCCGGAAATTTCTCCCGACGGGACGTCCTGCCTTCTCTTTTGGCAGCAGCCTGGCCGGTATCATCATCATATAGGTGAGGCCATGGCATTCGATAGTTTTTCGTTGTATTTATTACCGACAGCGAGCTTGGCGCTGGGCGTCGTCGCCGGTTTTTTCGTCCGTAGGTTGATCGTTGAAGGTGACCAACGCAAGATTGAAGAGAACCGCAAAAAAATTACCCAGGACGCTCTGGCCGACGCCGACCGCATCACCAAGGAAGCGCGCCTGCAAGCCAAGGAAGAAGCCTACCGCACCAAACAGGCTCTGGAAAAGGAAATCAAGGTCGAGCGCGACGAACTGAAAGATGAGCAGAAACAGTTTACCCGCAAACGGGAAACTTTGAAAAAGGAGTGGGAAAGCCTCGACCGCAAGATCACGGAAGTACAGCAAGCCGAAGAAAGAATTCACGAGCGCGAGCAGGAAGTGGTTAAAAAAAATCGTCAGGCTGACGAGCTGCTCGACCAACAACGGCAGGAACTTTCCCGCATTTCCGGCATATCGAGCGACGAGGCGAAAAAACAGCTGATGGACACCATGATCAGCGAAGCGCGCATGGAAGCCGCCAAGCGCCTGGTGAAAATCGAAAACGAAATGAAACTCGAGGCGGACCGCAAGGGCAAGAACATCATCGCCCTGGCCATTTCCCGCTACGCCGGCGAATACGTCGCCGATAAGACCGTCTCCATCGTTCCTCTGCCCAACGATGAAATGAAGGGCAGAATCATTGGCCGGGAAGGCCGCAATATCCGCGCCATCGAAGCCGCCACCGGCATTGACATCATCATCGACGACACGCCGGAAGCGGTGGTGCTGTCAGGTTTTAACCCGGTACGCCGCGAAATTGCCCGCCAGTCGCTCTTGCAACTGATTGGCGATGGCCGCATCCATCCGGGCCGCATCGAGGAAGTGGTCGCCAAGATGACAAAAGAGATGGAGGTGTCGATTCGCGAGGCGGGCGAACAGGCGACCTTTGACGTCGGCGCCCACGGCATCCATGTCGAATTGATAAATCTCTTAGGCAGGCTGCGCTATCGCACCAGCTATGGACAGAACGTCTTGCAGCATTCGCTGGAGGTGGCCTTCCTCTGTGGCATCATGGCCGCCGAAATCGGCATTGATGTCAAAATTGCCAAACGCGCCGGTCTGCTGCATGATATTGGCAAGGCGGTCGATCATGAGCTGGAAGGATCACATGCGACCATTGGCCGTGACCTGGCGAAGAAATACGGCGAAAGCGACGAAATCGCCTACGCCATCGGCGCCCATCACGAGGATCAGCCACCTATGAGTGTCGTTGACGTGCTGGTGCAGGCCGCCGACGCCCTGTCTGGCGCCAGACCCGGCGCCAGGCGTGAGATGCTGCAAAGCTATGTTAAACGCCTGGAAGATCTCGAAGCCATCGCCAACACGTTCAGAGGCGTGGAAAAATCCTATGCCATCCAGGCTGGGCGCGACCTGCGCATCATCGTCGATTCATCTCGCATCAAAGACGACGAAGCGGCTATTTTAAGTCATGATGTGGCCCGCTCAATCGAGGAAAAACTTACCTATCCCGGCCAGATCCGGGTGACGGTCATTCGTGAAACCAGGGCCGTCGAATACGCGAAATAATGTGGGAAAGAACATGCTCTCTGTCGAAGAACAACTGGCTTTAATTGGGCGCGGCGCGGTCGATTGCATTGCCCGTGACGAACTGGAAAAGAAACTGCGGCGGTCGCTGGCAACCGGTGTGCCGCTGAAAATAAAGGCTGGCTTTGATCCGACCGCGGCCGATCTGCATCTCGGGCATACGGTGCTCTTACAAAAACTCAAGCATTTCCAGGAACTTGGCCATGAGATTTATTTTCTGGTTGGTGATTTCACGGCGATGATCGGTGATCCAACCGGCAAATCTGAAACCCGCAAGGCCCTGACGCAAGAAGATGTGCTGAAAAACGCCGAAACTTATAAAGAACAGGTGTTCAAAATTCTCGATCCTGGCAAGACCAAGGTTGTTTTCAACAGCGCCTGGCTGGGGGCCCTGACTTCTTATGATATGATCAAGCTGGCCTCGCAACTGACAGTGGCGCGTATGCTCGAGCGCGAGGATTTCAAGCAGCGTTTCGAGTCGCAGCGGCCCATTTCGATTCACGAATTTCTCTACCCGCTGATCCAGGGGTACGATTCAGTGGCGATAGAGGCCGATGTTGAGTTGGGTGGCACCGACCAGCTTTTCAACGTCCTCATGGGCCGCGACCTGCAACGGGCCAGAGGCATGGAAGCGCAGGTGGTATTGACCATGCCGCTTTTGGAAGGCCTTGATGGCGTCAACAAGATGAGCAAATCGCTCGGCAACTACATTGGCATCACGGAGGCGCCGGAAAATATTTACGGCAAAGTGCTGTCGATTTCCGACAGCCTGATGTTCCGCTACTACGAATTGCTCAGCGATCTGAGCGCTCAGGAAATCGCCGGGTTGAAGGCGGGCATCGAAGACGGCAGCCTGCACCCGAAAGAGGTGAAAAAGCGCCTGGCCCGCGAGTTAACCGCCCGTTTTCACGGTCAGGAAGCAGCCGAGGCCGCCGAAGCCGGATTTGAACGGGTCTTTCAGAAAAAGGAATTGCCTGACGACATGGCCGAAGTCAGCCTGCCGAAAGGTGATGCCATCTGGCTGCCGCAACTGCTGCTTGATGCCGGTCTCGTCGGCTCTACTTCGGAAGGCAGGCGCATGATCCAGCAGGGGGCGGTGATGGTGGCCGGCGAAAAAGCGGGCGACGTCGGCGCCAAGATTACCACTGAAGGCGAGGTGGTTGTCAAAGTCGGCAAACGGCGCTTTGCCAGAGTGCGGTTTGTTTGAAGCAGGCCCAGCAATGAATTCTTATTTTTTCCGGTTATCGCCCTTCCCGTTCAGCTTTTTGACCAGTTCCTTCTCGGACCAGGCGCAGAACGTTTTACGGCGAGTCGCTGTCAACCCTTCCATCTGCCCAAGGACCAGCCACAGCCGGTCGATTTCCTCATCATGGCCTTCTTCCTCCGGCAAGATTTCGAGGATATCCGCGCCCCTGGCATAGAGTGTAGTCCATTCTTCGGGCACAAACTGGGACGAACGGCATATTTCCCGCAGGTCGCCGTACCAGACGGCCAACTGATCGGTGGAGCGCCGCACCTCGACGGCGCCGATGCGAATACTGCCATCGCGTTTTTCGGCAAGCGTATCGCCAGACTTATCAGCGGGTTCAGCCGGTTTCTTTTCCGCCACCAGTTTTTCACCCTTGGCCGCTGACATAGATAAGCCCATATTGGCCGACGAGGCGAAGTTGGTTTCTTCCTCCGGTTGACGCAAATGCAGAAAGAGAAGCAGGCTAAGGGCGACGGCCACCGCCCCGCCCGTATACGCAAAGACTTTGAAAGACAGGCGCGGCCATTGCCAGGTAAATGACCAGCCACGAGGTGACGAAGCGGAAATTTGCCGCGCCACCGCAAGCCACCGACGGTAGCATTCCGGACAAGCGGCCAAATGGCGGGTCATTCGGTGGCGCTGTTCCCAAGACAACCCCGCCAGCCTGGCTGGTTCGGCTATGGCGGTGATCTCCTCCAGATCGAGACAGTCACCGATGGAAGCGCCCGCTTCCGCGTCTTTGTCCTCGCTTTTGGCCAGGGTTAATAAGGCCATAACCCGCGCCGGATTGTTCCGATCCTCCATATCCTTACCCAGCATCGCGCAGCAAGAGCAGGATTTCCCGATACAACCCAGCCCGTTCAAATTCCCGACGCAGACGTTCAAGCAGACGCCGCATCCGCGACGCCGCCTGAAAGCGTCCCATACCGAGCAAACGCCCGGCCCTGGTCACCGTCAGGCCATCCTGGTAACACATCTTCAAAAAAAGACGTTCTTCCGACGAAATGCTGATATTCATTGCCTGAAACGCCTTCCGCATTGCGTCCATCGCCTCCGGTTCAGCGTCTGGCGATGGACCGCCAACGAGCCGTTGAAAAACCGTGGCCAGCGCCGCCTCTTCGGCAATTTCGTTTTTCCCAGAACCCCTTTTTGCCATTTTGTTGATAAAATCCCAGTGGGCATGGGCTTCAGCTTTATAATCGCGCTCCATCGTGTCCCGGCGAAGTTAGGGAAAAAATTTGTCGAAAGAATTTTCCACCGGCGGCGACATAAACACCGGCAATGTCCGTCTTGTCTTTTTTATACAGGCAATCGGTCAAGTTGACCGGAAAAGCATCATACATACACGAGATGACGCATGATTTCAAAACGTTCGATACATCGGCGCCGTCGTTCGCGGCCATGAGTTCCGCCACTGCCGTGCGCTCGATTGGCCGGGCGGCCCGAAGCTTTCAGCCCGGCCATCACTCCACGGTGACGCTTTTGGCCAGGTTGCGCGGCTGATCGACATCGCAGCCACGGCGGGTGGCCATTTCATAGGCCAGGAGCTGCGCCGGAATCGTATAGAGCAGAGGGTTGACGGCGGCATCGACCACTGGCAGGTAGATGACCTCATCACCGATCTCGGACAGATGTTCGTCGCCCTCGCTGCCAATCAGGATCAATCGTCCCTGCCGCGCTTTGATTTCCTCGACGTTCGAAACGCTTTTCTGATAGACATCATCGCGCGGTAACAGAGCCAGCACCGGCATTTCCCGGTCGATCAAGGCTATAGGCCCATGTTTCAACTCGCCGGAGGCGTAACCCTCGGCGTGAATGTAGGAAATCTCCTTCAGTTTGAGCGCCCCTTCCAGGGCGATGGGAAAACTCAGGCCGCGGCCGACGAAGAGGAAATCCTTGCAGGTGTAGAATCTCTCCACCAGGGCGTTGATCTCTTGCTGCAGCTTCGGCAGAATCGTTTCGATCACCGTCGCCACCTCGATTAAAGATCTGACCAGATGCGCCCGCCGTTCCGGCGAGATGACGCCACGCTTCTGGCCGAGATAAAGGCTGAAGATAAGCAGGGCCGTCAACTGGGCGGTGAAGGCTTTGGTCGAAGCGACGCCGATTTCCGGTCCGGCGTGGGTGTAGGCGGTGCCATCCGCCTCACGGGTCATGGTCGAGCCGACGACATTGCAGATGGCCATCACTTTGGCGCCCATGCTCTTGGCGCGACGAATGCCGGCCAGCGTATCGGCGGTTTCACCGGACTGGGAAATGGCCACGACCAGCGTCTTTTCATGCAAAAGCAGATGGCGGTAGCGGAACTCCGAAGCGATATCCACCTCGACCGGCACCTCGGCATAGCGCTCCAACCAGTACTTGGCCACAAGGGCCGCGTGCCAGGACGTGCCGCAGGCAACCAGCGTGATGCGCTCGATCGTCCGCAGCAGTTCATCACCGAGACCAATCTCCGGGATGGTGATATCGCCGGTCTGCGCATCGACGCGGCCACGCAGCGTGTTGGTGATCGCCTGCGGCTGCTCGTAGATCTCTTTCAGCATGAAGTGCTTGTAACCGGCCTTTTCAGCCATGGCGGCGTTCCAGGAGATGGTTTCGATCTGTTTGTCGCGTGCCGCGCCGTCTTCGAGCGATGTCACCTGGAAAGCGCCGTTTTTCAGCACGGCCATTTCCAGGTCATCGAGAAAAACCACCTGGTTGGTGTACTCGAGGAAGGCCGGCACGTCGGAGGCCATGAACATGCCGCCATCATCACAGACACCAAGCACCAGAGGCGAATGATTCCTGGCCGCCACCAGCATGTCCGGCGCTTTCGCCCACATGACGCCGATGGCATACGAGCCTTCGACACGGGCCAGGGCGGCGCGCACGGCGGCGGGCAGATCGGTTTGCAGGTTTTCCTCGATCAGATGCGCCAACACTTCAGAGTCGGTCTCGGAAGTGAAACGGTGCCCACGCGCCTGTAATTCCAGGCGCAACGAGTGATAGTTTTCGATGATGCCGTTGTGCACGACCACAATCTCGCCGGTGCAATCGCTGTGCGGATGGGCGTTCTCTGTGGTCGGCGCGCCGTGCGTCGCCCAGCGGGTATGACCGAGACAGATCGACGCCGGGCTGACGAGGGCATCGCCGATAACGGCTTTAAGTTGGCTGAGCTTGCCGCGGGCGCGGTGTTTAAGCAGTGCGCCATCGGGGCCGGGATAGACGATACCCGCCGAATCATAGCCTCGGTATTCCAGCCGGTGCAGCCCTTCCAGCACCAGCACCACCACCCGGCGCGGCCCGCAGTAGCCAACTATTCCACACATGGCAGTTCCTCCATAGAATGCATAACTTTAATAACTTTAATGAGTCGGACGACGCTATCTTTACCGTTCAGGTTGTCGCCACGATTGTCGCCAAGGCAAAGCGACTCGAAAATTCTACCACGGCGAGAATCCAATGTGCAGTCATTTCCCGGCAAAGAAGATGAAGCCAAGGAGTGTTACCCATGTCTCCGCACACCTGTTACCCTTCTCTCCGGTCTATACAATCCGCCCCGGTAAGGGAGACTGGTTGAATGCCGCCGGGCGGAGTCAGGAGAAAAAATCAAAATAGAAATGGAATAATACCGCCTGTCCATGGAGATGCGGATTCCTTTGTTTCGCGGAGCTGGTGAACCGACCGCCCTGATCGGTGTTGAAGATATCCGGGATGCCGTATTTCGCCAAGGCCTCTTCCAGGGC